>JAMDAM010000029.1 GCA_023484805.1 Thermoplasmatota archaeon
CCAGCAAACTCAAGCGCAACTATTGTAATGCCGAAGAAATAGATAATTTCGTTTCCAACGATGGCGAAGAACAGGAGTATAATCGCTCCATAAATTACAGCGTCCTTGGTAATAAGCTTTCTCTTCTGTTGGGTGATTCCACTGGTCATGGACATGAAAAGCACGAGACTTCCGAAGGGATCGATGACCACAAAAAGTGGCATGAATATCTTAAGAAATTCAACTATGATAGAGCTTGACATGTGTACCTGTAACATTTACTACTATTCAAATGGATGGATTTTTTTGAACTGATGGATTGCCATATAGGACCAGCGAAGAACGGTCGGCTTCCGCTTAATAAGGCTTAAAATTGGGGTTATTTCTGATACTATGTGGCGGATTAGCTCGGAACGATGCTTGAACGGCTTTGCAGGTATTATTAATAGGAGGTGCCTAATAAATTGTGTGTATTATTTTAATACAGGACAATCATATAATAGAAGGTGCAAAAAAATGGCATTTGTAGATGATCTGGCCCTAGAGTTGTTCGTGCTTGCCCTTGTAGGGGTAATTTCGATATACATGACGGCCTCGGTATACCTGGAGTACAGAAGGGGAAATGTGAAGGACATTGAGGGAGTTTTGAGGCAGGGGGTATTTCCACTTGGCCTTCTTGGTGCATTTATATTCATCATGGGTCTATTCGGCGAGATTGCCTGGCCGCTGCCGGGAAGTTATAATATCCTGTTTTATGACCCATTTGTAATCATAGGCATTGTTATCCTGTCCATGTCCGTAGCCATATATCTCAGGCAGAAATTGCAGTTTGTTGGAATACTGGCATTCTTCTCCGGCCTTATAGCGATATTCTATGGGGCAAACGCATACACTGACGGCATGACTTCCAGCCCGATTGCAATGCTTGGACTGTACATAGCTTTCGGTCTAACTGGAATGTTCACGTGGCCAGCCACATACATATACGACGTTCTTCCTTCAAAGGGAAAGGTCTCGAATATCTGGACGCTTATACTTGTGATATTCTGGATTGGGCTGGTAGTATCAGCAGTTCTGGCAGCATTCACTGCAATAGAAGCTGTACCGCAGCATCTGCTCAAACCCCCATAATCTTTTTTTTATTTTTTTTGGAAAGCAAATCATATATTTTGATTCAGTAATGTATAAGAGCAAAGTTCAGATAACATCAGAGGGAAAGATGTGGCACTGTTCGTTCACTCCTTCCTCAGCGATGTGATAGAATGCCGAGATTTGAAGTATCCGAAAACCTGAGCAAGAAAATAAACGATCTGAGCAGGGCAAGGCAGTCCCTTATAGAGGAAATGGAAGCCATAATGTTCTATGACGAACGCGCTGATGCAACAGAGAATGAGGAACTGAGAAGCGTTATGGTACATAACAGAGATGATGAAAAGGAGCATTTTTCATTGCTTCTTGAATTTCTCAGGAGGAACGACCCTGAACTTGACAAAGAACTTAGGGAAATTCTGTTCAGCAAGAAGAAGATGCAGGAACTAGGGGATTAAAACCGCATTTCCTTTGAATACAAATCCAATAAAGGGTAAAAATTAATTTACCACTCTCATTATATCCCAGCAATGAAGAAATTTGCCTCCGATCTTGTAGGAAAAAACGTTGTTGCAACCGATGGGACAATTATCGGTGAGGTAGACAACCTGGTTATAGACCTTGATACAGGATCGATCCGGAATTTCCTTGTCCAGCCGGTCGGTACGGTCGAGGCAGGTTTCAAGAAGGATCAGAAGGGAAGGTACATAATTCCGTTTGTATCCATCAAATCGGGAAAGGATGTATTTCTTGTGGAATCCGGCAAAACAAGGACCGTTCAGTGAATAATCACTGAATCTGCTGTTCCTTAGGCACGTACCTCAGTATGCCTGCTATGCCTCCAAAAGCCCGTTCAAGAAGTTTTCCCTCTTCGCTGGTATCTGAAATTATCTCGGTTTTTGCTCCGGATGCCTCGGCTAGGTGAAAGAGATATTCTAGGAAATCCTCTTTCTGGACTACTGTCATGGGAGTTCCGCACTTTTCGCAATTCACAGTATCCTGCCCGCCCGGCAAAAACATCTCCCGCTCATTGCCACAGTTGGGGCACTTCAGTATGACGTGGCTCTTGTCCAGGTCCTCCGATACCAGCAGGAGATCAATTGTTTTGGCCCTAAGGGCAGCCAGGACGTTTGCCTCTCCGTATACACCGAGGCCGCCATCACTCTTCTTAATCTCCATCATGAACCTGTTCATGAGGTCCTTTTCCCGGGATATCTTCATGTCCTTGATATTCGTTGAGGCTTTTTCTACAAGCTCCCGCAAACCCGACTCGTCGGTGTAGCCGATGTCAAAGAGATCATTCACCTTGGCCTTGAGTTCGTTTCTCAGGTAGTCCTTCTCGAAAAAGTAATTCTTGGTGGAACCGGGGCCGCCTATGAAAATTGCCTTCATCTCCCTTATGTTAGGCATGAAGGCCTCATTGGCTATGTCCCCAACTTTCTTGAAGAACTCGTGGGCTGCGATCTCAATGAGCCGCTCATAACGTCTTGAGGACTGACCACCCTGGTGATGTTTGCTCGGAACGAGAGACTGCTCATTGGTGATTACGTTTATGTTTGTTCCACTGAGCACGCCAACGGTTGCTTCCTTCCTGTCCATCACGATCAGGCCATAAATCTCCTTTTCACCGAGCTGTGTCTGCAGCTGTTCAAGGTGAAACACCGAATCGCACTTGTACATGAATGTCTGGAACGGCTCGGGAGGCTCGATGATTTTGGTGTACATCTCTGTCTGGTCCCCACGTGTCGCAACATGACCCACAAAGAACACAAGACCGGTTTCAGGCGGGGCCTTGTAATACTTGAGCCTGGACATTATTGATTCAATCGCAGCGAGTACGTTCTTTCTTGTTGACTTCGACTTTATGTTTGATGAAGTTGAGAATTCCTCTCGCAGGTACTGTACCACATCGGAAATCTGTTTATCTGGAGGGATGTAAAGGGAAATCAGCTCAGTGCCTCTGCCGTGGAGCTTTGTGAGTTCATTGAGCGCTTTCTTGAATTCGTATCGCCTGATCTGGGATTCGCTATCTTCCATCTGCTGAGAAAATTTATAATCATATATAATCTTAATCTAAGGAAACACATGGAATCTCTAGTTATCTCTCTGGGCGGATCGATCGTTTACGGTGAATCACTTAACCTGAATTTTCTCAAGAAATTCTCAGAGCTTATTGCAGGGCAGAAGAAATACGACAGGGTCGGAATAGTGGTGGGAGGAGGCAGGCTCGCCCGAATGTACATAGGTGAACTTAAGAAGTTCGGCGTGAACGACAATGTGCTGGACGAGATAGGCATAAATGCCACGAGAATGAATGCACTGGCGACAGCTACCTTTTTTACCGACGTGAACACAAAGATCCCCATAACGGTAAACGAGGCGGCAGAGATGGCACACAGCTACCGGCATATTGTCATGGGCGGCACAGAACCCGGTCATACCACCGACACTGTATCCGTGCTGCTCGCAGAAAGAATCGGGGCAGGGATGGTGATTAACGCTACATCCGTTGACGGCGTGTACTCTGCAGACCCAAGGAAATCCCCGAATGCAAGAAAATTCAAAAGGCTCAGCTATGACGACGCCATAAAGCTGTCAATAAATGCCTCAATTGGGGCTGGCCCCAATGTTTTCATGGACATAACCTCACTGAACATTGCCAAGAGGTCATCCATTGAGATACACGTGGTGAACGGCCTCGATCTTAACGTATACGGCCGAATCCTTTCGGGCACGGAACATGACGGTACTGTGATAGGACACTTTGGAGACGGGATGAAAATAGCTGAGTGAAACAGTGTCTGAAAAGGTAAATACGAAAACACACTGTCATTAATATTCCGAAGGTTGAAGAGATGGAAATTGTTGCTTATATCGGCAAAAGCCACGAGAAGGTCATTGGATACTCCCGTCAGGATCTTGCAAATGCCATAAATGGACTGAAGCCGACAGACATCGTTTTCACATACCTATCCAGGGAAGATTTTGAGGACGGCAGGTACGGCCCCGAAGTCTCAATACTCCTGGCCAAGCCCGAACTTCGTGAGAAAATAAGATTTGCCGGCGCCGGAAACGACGGTGGAAACAGTATTCCATGGGAAAAAGAGAATGCTGAGGCTGTTGTGAGGAAGAATATTGTTGACATGATTTACAGCACAATATATGCGTATCTGGAAGGGTACTGGAAGGATCAGGAAACAGTCAACTCAGATGTTACAGATGCACTTTTCAGGGCAAGAAGGCTTCTGGTTTCCCAAATTGAAGGGGTGGAAGGAGACAAAAAATGGGAATCCACACATGAAAAAATACTGAACAATGTCAGGAGGATGAAATTGGGTTCAAACCCCGTTCTGGTTGTTCCCGTTGAGAGTGCCTTCTGGTTCAAGGACAACCTGTTGAATTAGGGAGAATCCTTTTCTTTCTTTCTATAATTCTCAGTAATAGCAACCCAGGTAAGAAAGCAACCGTCCACGACCCCTTCCTTATCATCTTCCGGCATTACTCCACCCCGATCTTTTTTGTGAAGAATGAAACAGTCCTTTCCCACGCATCCTTGGATGCCTCCTCGTTATAGCTCATTCCGGTGTGATTGAAGAATGCATGGTACGTTCCAGGATATAATTTCATGTCCCACTCCTTCTTGTGTTTCAGCACTGCCTTCATCAGGTCTGGCAAGCCGTCGTTAATTCCGCTGTCCTCTCCCGCATAAATGCCCAGTATAGATCCGGTAATTTTTCCCACATTTTCAATGTTCTTTGGGTTTGCCCCGTAGTAAATGGCCGAAGCATCAATTGGTATCCTGGTTGAAAGCTCGAATGCGAGGCCCCCACCCATGCAAAACCCAATCACGCCTCTCCTGCCGTTGAAACCTGCGCTGTCCATGTGCCTGTACAGACTCTGGAGGTCTGAAACCATCTGTTCTTCCATCTTGTCCCTGTTGAACATTAGCAGGGTAACTATCTCCCTGGCTTCAGGAGAAAGCTTGGCCATGATTTTCTCAACTTCGGTCTTGTCCCTTCGCTTGTCTGCAGGAAGAGACCAGAAAGGCCGCATTGCGTCCATTATGACTTCCTGGGTGAACTTTCCCTTCTGCCCCTTACGGGAGTAAAGGTCAGGAGCGACGGCAGCAAATCCAAGTTTGGTTATCCTTTGAGCCACACTCTTCAGGAAATCAGTTAGTCCCCATATCTCCTGGATAACCACAACAAAATTGCTGACCTTCTTACCATCAGGAACAGCAAGAAACGCGTCCATCTCTTCATTATTCTCATTTTTGAATTTTATCATTTTCTCGGACAAGATATCACTGACTGTTCATGAAACAATATAATATAAATCTTTTACCAGTAAAGCAATACAAACTCATATCAGTCTACTATATGAGATCACAGCTTCAAAAGGCTAATTTTTCTCATTATTAAGGCACTCAAAAAAATGATGGCGATAATGAATTTGGAGGTCATTACAGGGGCTTGCATACTATCATTATGAAACATGGTTGTCGATCTCCATCTGTTCAAACGAAATAGACACTTTTAAATAAAATACTTTAATCGATAAAGGTGGCGAACCGCAAGGGAAAGAACAGGAGCGATAAACGGAAAATACAACCAGTACAGCCCAAAAAGGGGAGGAGGCTTTTACTGGTACCGGTTTTCGTCCTGTTAATTGTCGTTGTAATACTGGCATCCTATGAATACGGCCTCTTCAATCCAGACAATTCCAGCAGTGCCGGGATTCCGTTAAATATACCATCATTTCTTGAGCCCGGTTATTTTGCCAAGATAAGTGATTCAAATGTTGGGAGCTCGGGCACTGTATCTGTCTATTTGCTTAGCTGGTACGGCTGTCCGATTGGAGCAGCGGAAAGCTGGATAATCTATAACTTCACTAGGCAATATACCCAGGGAACCAGTTATATTAGGGATGAGAATCACACAAGCGATCCGAACGTGGCTTTCCCTGGAACCCCTGGCATGATTTTCAATAATTACTCGATGACTTACATAGGAATACATTATTCCTTCAATGTTGCATACGTCTATGGCCAATATGTTAACAATACTGGCAGTGCATTGATCAGAAGTGGTTTACAGATTATGAATTCGTCTTTCCCAAACTCCGTTAGTACAATTTTCTACCAGTTCGAGATGAAGGTGCCCCTGGGAACCAGCAATGCCGCCAAACCTTCAGCAATCAACGAAGGGCACTTGACCACAGCTATCCTAGTTTCCGGGAATAACGGAACCTATATTGTCGAGGGTTCTGTATTCAGTCCTTCTTCATTGCAGGGGTATACTCCTGACCAAGTTAGGAACGCCGTTGACAGCGGCTCCAGTACATTTTCATCCTCCATCGGAACTGGAACAATTTACTTCGAAAAAGTGCTTTCGGAGGCAATTGCTTGATCGGTTTCATTTCACGATTGCTACGCTGAAACCATTCAGGATCTATCTTCGCTTGCCCCACCCTGAAATATTGTTTAGAAATAAATGAAGTGAAGGTTTAAATAATATCATTCTAATAGGAAAAACGATTTAATATGGAAAATGAACCGATGCCAAAACCAGAGAAAAAGAAGACTTGGATCGGGATAGTAGTAGTTGTAGTCGTAGTAGTCTTGATTGGGTCATTTATTGGCCTGGACTATAACCACCTGTTCCCGTCATCTACATCGCAAGTACTGTATGTGTACCCCGGAGTCAGCGGGCCTGATAATTCTAACCACCTGCTTGGTGGATGCGTGGTAGCTATAGCAGCCAATGGTACTGCGCCTGCTGCTTCTGAACAGTTTGTAGCATACTTATTGACACCATCAGTGCAGACCGGATTTGAGGTAAATACTGGCTTCATTCCAGTGGATAACAGTTCATATACGGCGAGCCCCAGCACTACAGTTCCGGCTATATATAACAGCAGTACACCAGTATCAATCGACTATTATACCAGTATGAGCACTGCTGATGAACATTATATAAACTCAGTTATTACTGCTTTCGAAAGTTTGTATCCCGCTATTACAGTTAACCCCAGTTATGTACCGGCATCCAGTATAGTAACTGAAGTGCAGGCAGAAGAACAAGGACATCAGCACCAGAGCATCGTCATGACCATAGATAACCTGGATGTTGGGACGCTCTTCTATGAGGGTTACTTAGCAAACCTTACCTCTTCAGCTAACTACATCACTCACGATGCTGGGACAATATCAACTGTATCCAACCTGACGAACTATGAAACGCACGTTTTCGGCGGGATCTACTTCTTGACCCAACTGGTTAATGTACCGTTGGTATGGATGGACTGGACTGCAATGACAAACGCGGGTATTACAACTGCTCCTACAACATATACACAGCTGTTCAGCGATGCCAAGGTGCTCTACGATAAGTATGGCGTTGGAGAAATCAATTTCCAGGGCCACGGCGGTTCCAGCACAGCAACTGAGCTTTATCAGTGGTTTGTGCAGTTCGGTGGAAACCCCATGACTTTCAACTCGTCTGGCGATATAGCTGCCATGGAATATCTCTACAACCTTACACCATACCTGTCTCCTGATGCGGCTACATCTTACTGGACCACTTATACCGGCCTTGCTTCAAACAGTTACACGATGATGTACTACCAGTGGCCAGGATCGGTAAACCTCACTGCACTATCCATGAAGCCTTATAACTCATCGGATACAGCACTTAACGAGTCACTAGCCGCACTCAAGGGAGGAGTTTTCCTTCGTGACCCTGTGGTTTGGATCGGTCAGTGGCAGATATACATGGACAATGCTTGGACCCAGATAGTTATTGATCATGGCACAACATCTTACAGCAGCATCCCCTCAATACTATCCAGTGAAAACCATGCAATGTTCAACTACCTGAACAACACAACCAACCCGACGGGGTTGAAGCTTTATGGCCATTCTGTGGC
>JAMDAM010000021.1 GCA_023484805.1 Thermoplasmatota archaeon
TTACCACGTTTTGCAGTTCGACAGTTTTTGTCTTTGTAACTTATTTATTCTTGAGGTTTGTTATCAGGTATCTCATCTATTTGTTCAGCCCCAAAAAGTGTCTTAGAGAAAGAATATTTTACTAAAAGCAGAGCAGTTCCGTAATCCTGTGCAGAATAGCGAGAACCATGCGAAAAATCTTGTAATTCAACGGGGACCGAACCTTGTATTCCTATCAACTTATTAGCGCCAATTGCAGCTTCCTTGAATTCAATTTTAGTAAAATTTTTAAAAGAATCATTCTAAGCCTTCTCTAGTTTATTCTCCGAAATAAGTTCATCAAAACATAATAATGAAAGTTCAACACTTATTGACTCATTTTCCGCGAATAGAACGGGGTCGATATTTTTGCCTTATATTTTTCTACCAGATGCCTATCAAACTCCGGAACACTTCCAGAACACTTATCATCTCGGCTGTGAAAAAATTTGTCTTCTTCTCAATATCAGTCATCCTGATCGGGCGGCATTTCCTGCCCGTCCCCTTCCCACTCTATCCTGAACCGCACAACCTGCGGGGCACTGACGGCCATCTCCCTGGGTACCTGTATGTTCACCGGCCCAACCGGTGTCCTGTACACGAACGTATAGAGCTCCGCAACGCCGAAACCTATGGCCCTCTTCGCCTCACCCTCGATCCTTGTCACATGCATCCCTCCATATCACTCATATCCACTCCCATATGCCCTTCCGGTAATCGCCAACATAGCTAAGGCTGAAATGTGAGTCGGTAAGCTTCCCGGATGCACTGAAGAGTATGCCCAGGTATTCCCTCAGCAGTGACCGGGGCATGAAGGCGAATGCCCTGAGGATTCCGCCCGTGACCTTCATTATGGTACCAGCCCGGGGTATGTGCGCTTCATTGGCGCTGTTCCGCACCATGTTGATGAACGGGGAGCTTATGTCCGCATGATAGAGGCCGCTGTCTCCAGATACAGGCTGCCATGAATCGGGCACATGGGATGCCTGGCATACAGCAATGGACCTGAGGGCATCCTTCATGCGGTGCTCTGAGTTAACCTCAAAGAACGCTTCCGTTATTCCCGCTGACCTGATCTCCTCGGGGAGATCGGTGTCAAAACCCACCACGGAAAGGGATATGCGTTCATTCACCGCATCAAGGGCGGAGATGCCGCCGGGATCAGGGCCGAGGTCCACGATCTCCATCCCGTTCCTCATCTGCAGTATGTCTCCTGCCAGCATGGTGACGCTGTGCAGGTCGGAGGCATGGAACCTGTATTCCGCCCTGATCCTGCCCCCGGCGAGGTAGAGCGATCTCGGCAATAGGGTCCCTATGGCGAGTATGCGGTCCATGATCCCGCTGACGGTACTCATCTCCTCCGACCTGAGCTTTACCGTGAGCATGTTGCCCCTAATGACATGATCATAGGAGGACACCATGGACTCAAACCTCTGGGCCTTCTCGCCCTGCACGAAGAGGTCAATATAAGACTCGCTGCCTATGCGGTCTGAGTGCAGAGGGACGTCGCCGAACTCCTTCTCCATCACCGGGATCAAGGGATGGCTCTGCACCATGGAGACGGAGAGCATGTAGCCGATCCTTCGGTCAATGTCACGGTAGAGCATGGTGCGGAATCTCTCCCCTGGTGGCGACAGCAATATGGCATGAAGGCATTTCCGTGAGCATGTTTTCGCAATGGGATCTGTTTGGCATGATAATCAACTCATGTGTTTTACTGCCAATTTGCTAATAAGGATTTGCTGCGATGACATGAAGATATTTCGCTACCCAGGATTTAAGGGAGCTCAGGAAATTGTACAGAAAGCGGTAATTAAAGTTGACAGAAATATAGGCATAGGTTATGTTGGTAGTTTGTTTGAATGTTTGTGCGTGGGTATAATGCTTTCCTCTAGTTATAAATCTGACAACATCCTTCTTTTGAGAGACGAAAAGTAGGGCATAAATATGGATGGACAGATTTTAGTAGCTTTTACTTCAACGCAGAGAATTTTTTCAAGCAAGAGAAAAAGTGTGATGATATAACTCTCCCGAATACCATTAACAAAATCAATTATGTAAAGTACATGAAACGGAAGCAAAAAAAATAAAAAGTAATAAAACTCAAATTGGTCCGAAATAAGGGATTAGACACTACTAAATGCTTCCTTTTCAGCCAGTCGAAGCGCGGATACTGCCAAGGCATCATTGCTAGACAACCTGTTTTTAAATTGTTTAGCTGCCTCATCTCCGTTAAGCTTAGTCAGTCCCTCATAATAATGCACCGCATTATCTATCACAATCTGCCCAGTTATACACCTTGATTCAGCACTTACCATATAAAATAACACCCCATTTCGCGTGTCACTGGGAAATAAAGTTTTTTGCTTCACTAAGAAGACAATTCTGTTGCCCGGGTAATGTAATGCGACCGCACCTGCACTCTATGGGACCGTTGAGATTTGAACTCAAGTTACCAACACCCCAAGCTGGTAGGATACCAAGCTACCCCACGGTCCCTCACGAAAATGGCAGGATTTCGTCGATGAGATCAGCGTGAGACAGTATCATTCTCCTGCAACAGTACCTGTCAACGTGAAGGTCGTTAAGGGTCTTGGCTACCTCCTCTGCAGTCGGCTCCCTCCCTGATGACCTGATTTCGCTCATCTTGCTGGTAAATTTTACGTAATCAGAGGCGACAACCTTGCCGCAACTGAAACATCTGACCGGTATAATCATCTGATCACCTATATGACTTCTGTCTCTTTACCCTTGCGCCCCTTCCCATTGGCTTCTTGGGGAGTTTGCGCCTTATGTCGTTAACGAGCATGGTCCTGTCGTACTGCCTGAATTTCTCCTCAAGCGTATCATCAGACACGTACTTTATGATGCCCTTTGCTATGGCGGTTCTGGAGGCATCAGCCTGGCCTGTCACTCCTCCTCCGGATACCGTGACCTCTATGTCTATGTCGTTGGCCTTGTCGCCAAGTAGGAGGATGGGCTCCCTGATCTTTTCGCGCAGTATGGCAACTGGATGCAGTTCAACCGGGTAGCCGTTTATTGTTACCTGCCCCTTTCCCTTTTTTGTTACCGCCTTGGCTATTGCAGTCTTGCGCTTTCCCGATGTTACTATGAATGTCCCTGTGTTCTTCATTGAGTTGACCTCTGTCCGAGCTGGAATGTGATGTCCTGCAGTGTGACGTAACCGCTCATCTTGTGGTTCGCCGCCTCATCAATCTTCTTGAACTCTACGCCATCAAGTATCTTGGGCTTTCCGCGGTAGACCACGCATCTCTTGAGAGCTTCCTTGCCGGTTGTTTTCTTGGATGGCAGCATGTTCTTAATTGATCTTCTCAGGATCTGGTCAGCAGTCTTCGGGTAATCTGGTCCCTTCCTCACACTGCCTATTTCCCTCCTTTCCTTGAACCTGTTGATGAGAAATGGTTTCGTGCCGGTTATCACGACCTTTTCCGCGTTTATAATAACGACACCTTCACCGTTGAGCAGCTGCTTTGCCACGTAGGTGGAAAGTCTTCCATAAATTGCATTATCTGCATCGATGTAAATCATATATTTTACCTCAATATCCTAAGATTGGATCCCTTCGGATTTTCTGCAGCAAGTTCTTCAAGGCTCTTGAATGTTGATCCATTTTCCTCGAGCTTCTTCCTTGCGTTCTCAGAAATTGCCAGCGCCGAAACCGTGACCTTCTTGTCGACAAAACCGCTTCCAAGAACCGACCCGGCCACGACAACGGTCTCTCCTTCTGTCGCAAGCCTGCTGATTTTTCCGACATTGATGGAGGAATACCTCCTGCTTCCGGCATTAAGCCTCTCGGCTATGTCTCTCCAGAAAACTGAATTGTTTTCCCGTGAAATCGTGATCAATTTTTCAATGGTCCCTCTCATGGCGGGACTTGTTTTTCTAGCTGTTTGTAATGACATGGTGAACATCCGTTGTGTAAGGCGTTAATTAAGATTCGTTAATAAACATTTTTACTGCTTTCCCGGTGAATCTGCGTTCATTTCTCCAGCATCGATGTGCTTCATGATTATCCTGATTATTCCCATCAATTTATAATATTCAGTCTCCGTCAGTGCCGACCTGGCGCTTATTCTCCGGATCATTGTGTCTATGTTTCTCCTCTTTGACTTGGGATATGAAACCGCCTCAAGGAGTTCCCCGATCCGATCCATGAGCATTGCATAGTTCACTGGGGATATTGGTTCCCTCACAGTATCTGTGCCGGACTCCCCGGCGTGCTTCACCATTTCGTAGAATATTATGGCTGCAGCATGTGAGAGGTTGTATACAGGATAATCAGGGGATGCAGGTATGTTTATGAAGTAGTTGCAGCGTTCCAGTTCAGTGTTCCGCAGTCCGTCGTCCTCCCTGCCGAGAACGATGGCTATCCTGTCACTTCTCCCGGAAAATTCATCCCAGAACATCTGGGGGGTTACGGGCATGCGCCTGAATTTCTTCCTGCTGGCGGTTGCCACGCTTGATGTGCCCGCTATTATGGTGAAACCCTCGGTTGCTTCCTCAAGTGTGGAATATGTCCTGCTTTCCGAGAGTATCTGCCTACCTGCCATTGCCCTCGCTATGGCCTCGTCCCCTATCTCTGGAGGGTTGACCATTGCAAGGTCCGTCAGACCGGCATTCTTCATCGACCTGGCAACTGCACCGATGTTGCCTTCGTATTTGGGCGCAACAAGTACAACCCTGACACGCCTCGAGAGTTTACGAAGTTCTTCTGAAATATCGGTTCCGATCATCTAAAAAATGGGTTACTGGGGAGCCTCTTCCTTTGTTTCCGGAACTTCCTGTGGTTCTGCCGGAGCCTCCTTGGGCTCTTCCTTGTGCTCCTCTTCCTTCGGTGTCTTCTTGTAGAATTCCCTCACGGAAATGTCCTCTTCAGGCAGGTACTTCCTGACGTCATTTACCACAAGATACTTTGCATTCAGCCAAACGGGGTCAAATTTTGCATCCTCGGGAACGTTGATTACGGCGTTGCCGTCCTCAACCGAGCATGAGAAATCTTCCTTTTCGGGCTGGTAGTACATGTGAACGATGGACAGGAGTTTCTCTGCCGGGTCCTTTATGACCTGGTTAACCTTGTACTTGTAATATATGGTCTTCCCTGCAAGAGGATGGTTATAGTCAACGAGCACCCTTCCGGGCGTAACTGAGAGAACCTTTCCCCTCCTGTTGTTGAGGCTGATTTCCTGCCCGACAACGGGGTTGATCTCCTGCCTCTGGAATTCCCTCATGGTGTGAACCTTGATATTCTTGTTGTCCCTAATACCGTAAGCCTTCTCGGCGGATATGATGACCTCGTACTCCTTCCCCTCCTCGGACTTCTCGAGCGATTCGTTTATCTCGGGAAACTGCTTGTCTGATCCGACTACTATTACCTCGTCCCCGTATTTCCTGTGCTCATGATAAATGTCATTCTCCTTCGCGAGTGCCTCTATGCTGGTATCAACTAGCTTCTTCTCTTCGCCCGCTCTGACCTCGTAATCTATCTTTAAAAAATCACCATTGTTCATTGGATCACCAAATTGATCGTGTATGGCGGGAAATCCAAGATTGTATTTAAATTTTGATACCGTTCAATTGTGCCCCCGCCAGTGTCTCTAATAAATGGCTGTTCAGCCGCCTGGAATGATCTTTGCGGGCCGTTCATGTCTGATTACCCTGTATGCGCCAGGGAAAGTAAGGTCGACAAGACCAATATTACGGAAATGAACATCTTTTTAAGGCATCAGGAAATAAAATCACATGAAGAACTTTATAGACGGCGAATGGAAAGCCTCTGAAGATGGCGAGGAGATGGAGAAATATAACCCTTCAACCGGTGAATTGCTTGAAAAAATGGCCGCGTCAAAGAAAGCGGATGTGGATGAGGCGGTTGACGCCGCTTATGAAAGTTTCCAGAAATGGCTCTCACTGGGTTCTGTTGCCAGGTCAAAGATAATCTACAGGGCAAAGGAACTGATCCAGCAGGATCGAGCTGCACTTGAAGCGATACTTACAAAGGAAAACGGCAAGATAAGGGTGGAGGCAAGGCAGGAGGTTGACGGCGTCCTGGACCAACTCCAGTACTATGCCGAATTCGCAAGGAAGATCACAGGAGACGTGGTGGAGGGCGACAGCAGCAGGAGGCACATTTACCAGTACAAGATCCCATACGGTGTAGTTGTGGCCATTACGCCCTGGAATTTCCCGGCTGCCATGGTTGCCAGGAAGCTCGCTCCGGCTCTGCTGACCGGAAACACGGTGATAGTCAAGCCCAGCACGGATACACCGGGAAGCGCCGAGTTCATAGTCAGGAAGTTTGCGGATGCCGGCATGCCGAAGGGCGTCCTGAACTTCATAACCGGGAAGGGAAGCGAGATTGGGGACTACATAGTGATGCATCCGAAGGTGTCCCTGATAACCATGACCGGATCAACTGCGACCGGCCAGAGGATAATGCAGAAGGCGTCTGGAAACATGGCCAAGCTAATCCTGGAACTCGGAGGTAAGGCGCCATTCATGGTATGGAAGGACGCGAACATCCAGAACGCGCTCAAGGCTTTTGCGTGGGCGAAATTCTGGAATTCTGGGCAGTCATGCATCGCCGCGGAACGGTTATACGTACATGCCGACATCTATGACACATTCATGAAGAAGGCAACTGCGATGGCAAAGTCCATAAGAGTGGGTGACCCGGAAACTGCAGACATGGGTCCGCTGATCAACAGGGGCGCGCTGGAAGGATCCGAGAAATTCATATCGGATGCTGTGTCAGGCGGCATGCATGTCCTGGCTGGAGGGAAACCGCCCAGCCTCCAGGGGAAGTTCAGCAAGGGGTATTTCCTCGAACCGACCATCATAGAGGGGGCAGAACAGAATTCAGAGATATTCCAGGAAGAGATATTCGGCCCTGTCATAGGTGTGAAGAAAGTGACGGACGAGGATGAACTCATAGAGTATGCGAACAACTCAAGATACGGTCTCGCATCCTATCTTTTCACGGAAGACCAGAAGCTCATCTTCAGGGCATCCGATGAGATCAGGTTCGGGGAGCTTTACGTGAACCAGATAGGCCCTGAGGCATCACAGGGCTATCACACAGGATTCAGGATGACCGGGCAGGCAGGAGAGGGCAGCAGGTATGGCATAGAGGAATACCTGAAGCTGAAGAATGTCTATATTGACTATTCCGGGAAGGTCGTGGTCGAATCCATGAGGGATGACCTCTTCTCCGGGCTATGAAACTATCAGGCCGGTATATCCGTCCATGAATATGTCCTCCCCACCCTTCAGGTCTGAGAAGAGCTTTGTATTTGCAAGCAGGGCGGTACCGGAGCTTCTCAGCCTTTCCCTCACGCTGCTGCTGACATTTCCGCAGCAGATAATACCCCTGAAATTGCCCAGAGGTTCCGGAATCCTGTCGGCAGTGCTGACAAGTAGGATCTCACCAGCCTGATCTGCCGTGACCGCGAGCTTTCCCTCCGCGGAAATCCCGTTGGTATGCCCGACCCCAAGGTATTCACCCATGGTTATTACCCGTACGTCATTTGTCCCGCCGAAGAGGAAATACGGGGCGCCGGATGTAACTACATATCGCAGGCCTCTCCTGATGCCCATTGCCTTCTGGAAATTCTTGGTCATCAGGTTCACGTCCGTGGTCCTTTCGTCCTCAACGTCCATGCAGACCGGAGTTATTCCCCTGTAGAGATTCAGCTTTCTTGCAATGGCTTCAGTTGCAACTACGCCGTATACCGGCACCGATGGCCTGACTGCAGATATCATCCTTGCGGTGTTTCCCGTGCGTGTGAAGGCTATTATCCCCTCGGCACTGGAATCGCGGGATATGACCTTGGACGCAACCGCGATCGAGTACGCAACCCTGTTGCCAATGAATTCCTCAGGTTCGGGGAAATCCTTCCTCTGGCTCTCCACGTACTCGGAGATGTCGCTCAGGTATTTCACTGCCTCAACCGGGTACTTTCCCATTGCCGTCTCCTCTGACAACATCAGGGAGTCGGTGTTGTCAAGTATGGCATTGGTTACGTCTGATACCTCGGCCCTGGTCGGAGAGTCTGACTGCACCATGCTTTCAAGCATCTGCGTAGCAACTATGGTGGGCTTTCCCCTCCTGTGCGCGTGATAAATGATGTTTTTCTGTGCCAGGCTCACCTCGGTCAGTGGGAGCTCCACCCCAAGGTCTCCCCGCGCGACCATGATCACGTCGGATACCGCGGAAATTTCCTCGATTCCTGAATACCCGCTCTTGGTCTCTATCTTGGAGATGATGCCCTGCGTGCCGCCTAATTCCATTATTGCGTTCTGAAGGCTCTGGACATTTTCCTTTGACTGAACAAACGACAGGGCGAAGTAGTCGACCTGGTTTGATATTCCCTCCGCAAGAAATTCCCTGTCCCTGTCGGTAAGCGTGCCGAGGTCGAGCACGCGCCCGGGTATGTTGATCCTGCTCCTGTCCCTTATCTCGGCATCGTCTGATGCCATGATTTCCACCGAATCGCTGCCGGTGGTTTTGACAATGAAGGTAACTCTTCCGTCGCTCATCCTGATGGCGTCTCCCTGCTTGAGGGATTGCAGCACTCCAGGATAATTTATGCCAATCTCGTCATCTGCCTTTGGATTGGCAACAAGCCTGAACACACCCCCGGAGGAAATCTTCTTCCTTCCGCCCTGAAACGATGAGGTCCTCAGCTCAGGTCCCTTGAGATCGACCATGACGGAGACATGCTTTCCCTTTTCCCTGTTGAGATCCGATACAAGCCTGCTGATCTTCCCGATATAACCGGCCTCGACGTGCGCAGTGTTTATCCTTACGCACGAAAGTCCCCTGTCCATCATGCTGGATATTATCTCTCTGCGGTCACTCGCCGGGCCTACCGTTGCTATAATCTTGGTCTGGGGCATGATTCCTGATCATGCATTGTCTAAAGTATGTGTCGATTCAGATCGGCTTTCTGCCCATTGCTTCAAGAAGCTTGCCTGCCTTGCCATAAAGCGACTCGAACTGCCTGAAGTCCAGCTGCTGGGCGGCGTCGCTGAGCGCTTTCTCGGGATTGGGATGAACCTCGATCATCAGTCCGTCTGCCCCTGCACCGACGCCCGCAAGAGCCAGCGGCTCCACAAGCGCGGCTATCCCGGCGGGATGGCTCGGGTCAACAAGCACCGGAAAATCCACCCTTGAATGGAGGACGGGTACCGCACCGATGTCCAGGGTGAACCTGGTGGAACTCTCGAACGTCCTGATCCCCCTCTCCACAAGGATGACCCTCGGGTTCCCTGCGCTCGTAATGTACTTTGCGGAACTTATCAGCTCCTCCACCGTGTTTCCGAATCCCCTCTTCAGCAGCACGGGCTTCTTCAGCTTTCCCACCCTCTTCAGGAGAGCAAAATTCTGGGAGTTCCTTGACCCTATCTGCAGGATGTCCGAATATCTGGAGACCTCGTCAACAACCGAGGTGTCCATGATCTCTGTAACTATTGCCATTCCCGTGGCTTCACGGGCTTCTGCAAGAAGCTTGAGCCCCTCGACTCCGAGCCCCTGGAATGAATCCGGGGATGTCCTGGGCTTATACGCCCCGCCCCTCAGCACCTTGACACCAAGTGAGCTGAGAAATTTCGCGGTCCCGATAATCTGTTCCCGATCCTCGACGGCGCATGGCCCCGCTATCATCAAGAAACCATTGTCATCCAGATTGAGTTCGTCCGTAAGTTGGAATCCATGCATTTATGACACCCTGATCTCGTGTAGCCTGTTTATCAAGTCCTGATTGCCTAACAATGCCTCTCCGATTAGCACTGAATCGTATCCTGGCATTATAACTTTATCAATGTTTTCCATATTTATTCCGCTCTCCAATATTTTGATTCCCTCGAAATTTTTCATAATCCTGATTGCGTCCCGTTCCTTCCCTTCCATTGTCAGGGTTCGCAGGTTCCTGCGGTTATACCCCAGCATGTCCGTCCCAGAGGTTAACGCGTTGATTCCGACCTGCAGATCGTGGAATTCCGTGATGACTTCCATGCCAAGGCTGTGGGAGTGGCTGCACAGGTCCTTCAAGGCAACCGGTGGCAGGAAATCTGCTATTAGCAACACCGCATCAGCCCCGCACCTGTATGCGCTGTCTATCATTTCCCTGCTGGAGAAAAAGTCCTTGGCGAGAAGGGGCACGCCCATTCCCTGTGATTGGCTTATGTCTGCGTATCTACCTCCGAAGAAATCCGGCTCTGTAAGGATGCTGAGGGCATCCGCTCCGGCATCTACCATTTTCCTGTGGTAGCTATGCAGGTC
Organism: Thermoplasmatota archaeon; assembly: GCA_023484805.1. GTDB lineage: Archaea > Thermoplasmatota > Thermoplasmata > Thermoplasmatales > Thermoplasmataceae > B-DKE. The sequence goes on from JAMDAM010000021.1 coordinate 10,319, forward strand.
CTGGTTCATGCTGTTCTTGAAACCTGATGGAGAAGACCGCTTGTATTCCGCTATCACCCCCAGTTTCCCGCTCATCCTTGCCCTTTCCAGCGCAGCCGAAAAGCTCATGGGTTCCCTGGTGCGTCCGTATCCTTCAAAGGTTGGCCTTGAGGAATTCCGCCTGTATATCTCATCCACTGTTCCCGTCATCTCTAAACCGCCAGGAAATTCTCCAGGATCCTGTTACCGAATTCCGAATAATGGCTCTCCGGATGGAACTGTACCCCGAAGATGTTTCCTTCCCTGTTGTGGAAACCCATCACCGAACCGTCGCTCATGGATACTGCATCAACAATCACATTTGGGGAGGGCTGGACAATGAGCGAGTGGTACCTCATCGAGCTGAAGGACTTCGGTACGCCGCGATAAATCGGCGATTCTTCATGGGTAATCACGTCAAGCTCGCCATGGTACTGCCTTTTTCCCACCGAAATGCCGGAACCTAGATAGTAGGCAAGGAACTGGTGCCCAAAGCATACTCCCAGTATCCTCCTGCTGCCCGATTCCCTCATGAAATCGGAGAGACTCCCTCGATCGCTTTCGTTCACAGGATTTCCTGGGCCGGGAGATATGATAACATGCCGGTATTCCTTTCCCACATTCTTCAGGGAAAGGTTGTCCACCACCTTTACGGTATGCCCCATTCCCTCCACGGCCTGCACTATGTTGTACACAAAAGAGTCAAAGTTGTCAATTACCAGGACTTTCATTCCTTATCCCTCCAATTACAGCCATCGCCTTCGAGAAAATCTCCCTGCATTCCCTTGCCGGATCTGAATCCTTTACAATCCCGGCTCCCGCACGGACATTGTACTTTCCGGAAATTCCGAAAACGGATCTAATGAGAAGCGCCAGGTCCATCCCCTCTGTACCCACTATTCCTATACACCCGGAATATGCACCCCTTGGGGTCTTCTCGTACTGGCTGATTATCTTTACTGCCCTTTTCTTGGGAGCCCCGCTTACGGTTCCTGCTGGGAAGGTGGCCATGATGGTGTCCAGCCTGGTCACTCCGGGCCGCTTCTGCGACTGCACCGTGCTGACAAGGTGCTGGACAGAGGAGAATTTCTGCACACGCATGTCCATGACGACCTTGACCGAACCCGGCAAGGAGATCTTCCCCAGGTCGTTTCTGGCCAGGTCAACGAGCATCCTGTGTTCCATCTGCTCCTTAGGGTCAGACGCAAGCTCCGTTGCAAGGGCTTCATCCTCTTCCCTGTCTTCTCCCCTAGGCCTGGTGCCCGCTATCGGGTTGATGGTGAGAACGCTGCCGTCGAGTGATACCATATTTTCAGGTGAGCTCCCCAGTATCTCGTATTCCCCGAAGCTGTAGTAATAAACGTAGAGCGAGCTATCGTTCTCGACGAATTCACGCAGCAGGTCCATCCTGTCGGGTATGCTTACGGGAAAATCCCTTGACATGACGACCTGCAGCACTTCTCCGGCCCTTATCCTTGCCTTCAGCTGATCTATTGTATCTTCCATGGCGGAGTCCCTTTCAGGTACGAGCTTCGGACGGTACCTGGATACACCCTTCCTTAGGATACTCGACTCGAAATGCCTGTCAGGTATGATATAGGCAAATGCGGGCCAGCCTGATGGCTTAAGTTCAATGTCCGGAAAGACATAGTTTATGAAATCAAAACCGATGAATACTGGGATTTCAGTCGATCCTTTTCCTGCTGGTATTTGATCCAGCGCCACGGACATCATTTCCCTTCCACCCGTATCACCGTAATTTACCATTACTGGATCTGACCTGGACAGGAACAGCTTTTCTTTTCCCACGGTACGGGTCTCCCTGTCGAACCTGCAGAAATATGCATAATTGTCGTACCCGGCAGTAAGAGATTCCAGTTCTCCATAGATTGTCATGAGTACCTCCTCAACTCCGAGAAGAAGGCTGAAAGCTTTTCAGCATCCTTGATCCCGGGCGCCCTTTCAACGGAACTGCTCAGGTCAACCACAGCAGGGTTTGCACCCATAACTGTCCTTATATTGCTTACAGATATCTTCCCGGATACACCGATCTCGTGAGATTTCACGATCTGGCTTAGCGAGCCGAGAACGCCCGTTATCCCACTGCCATTCTCCACCAGTATTATATCGCTGCCGGCTTCCCTGTACTCCCTTATGAGCTTCTTGGTCTGTTCCGAGCTTTCGAAGCGGATTACGGAAATCACCTTTGCCCCTGTCTCTTCCCTCACCCTTGCTATATCGGAAAAGCTGTGCATGAAATGCATCTGCACATAATCTTCCTGGCCATGGCTAGAGATAATGTCTTCCATGGATGTGTAAACCCCAGCAACGGGGATTGAATGGTCCCTTATCCTTGATATAAGCGCCCTTTCTGCCATTCTTGGCGAACTCCTGGCGAACACCAGCCCTATGATGTCAGCTCCCATGTCCCTGGCAAGCAGCGCATCCTCCTCACGGGTTATGCCGCATACCTTTACCATGACTCCTGATTTTCCGGTAGGCATATTATCACCTCACTATCCTTTTCGCCTGTTCCGCAACCCTGCCTGATTCAATGGCCTGCATTACTGCGTCATACGCATCCTGCATGTCACTTGCCCTGCCATGCAGGATCAATGCGGGTGCAGTGTTCAGGGCTATGAATCGCGCCACATGCCTGTTCCTTCCGATCAGCCCATCCATGGTCTTCTGGAAGCACCTCTGCGGATCAGCTTCGGTTATGGACCCAAGATCAGCTGGTTCACCGGTGACGGATTCGCCCCTAACCACTGATCTGGATATCCTGCCGTCCCTGACGTAAAACATGGCAGTATCGCCAGCCGGGGAGATCTCATCCATTCCTGCTTCCGAAGAAAAGCACACACCGGCCTTTGATCGAAGGGAGAGCACTTTCGCATAGATTTCTGCTGTTTCCGCGTTGAAAGCCCCGAGTATCATGAAGTCTGGGTCAACTGGATTGGTAAGCGGTCCCATTATGTTGAATACCGTTCTTCTCCCTATCCTCTTCCTTGCTGCTGTGAAAGTTGCGAACGCACTGTTGAACTGCGGTGCGAGGAGGTAGAGGAAACTGTCCCTGTTCAGGCGCTTTCTGGCCTCATCCAGCGAGAGTGCCATTTCATAGCCAATGTATCTCATGAAATCAGCGCTTCCATGACTGCTTGTTATCCCCCTATTTCCATGTTTCGCAACCCGTATTCCCATGGCAGAGGCTGCAATTGCCGAGGCAGTGCTGACATTAACTGTATTCTTTCCGTCCCCGCCAGTGCCCACGATGTCCAGCAGGCCTGGTATCCTGGGCAGGCTGGACCTTGACCTTATTGCGCGGGAAAACCCTGAGACTTCCTCTGCAGTTGACTGGTTATCAGCCGTATGCCTGAGGAATGCATCCCTTTCGTCCTCCGTTGCATCAGGGGAAAGGAGGTGCTCCATCATCATGAATGCCTCGTGCTCAGGATCACTGCTGTGATCTGTGCTGCTGTAATCAGTTTGCATCCACGGCCCCCCTCAGGCTTGAGATATAATCCGAAAAGCCCTTGATATCCCTGCTTTCCAGCATGCTGATGAATGCCGACCCTATGGCGACGCCATCGCCTCCCTCATGTATTATTTCACTTGCCTGCGCGATGCTCCTTATCCCGAAGCCGAAGTTTATCTCACGGTCCGGGAGCAATGTCCTGATCCTCTCGACAACTTCCTTCATGTCCATTGGCATCACTATCCCGGTGGATGGCTGGACCCCGTAATACACCCACGAATGCGTCATACCCGCAACCTTCATTATGACCCTGTCGGGGGTCGAAGGGTTGAAGAAGGGAATGACCTCCAGGCCCGCTTCATGAACCCTTGAAATGAGTTCATCGCTCCTGCTGAAATAATCGATCAGGAGGTCAGGCATGAGTACCCCGGAGAAACCTGTGTCCTTCAGGAATGATATTCTGCCGCTGAAGTCATCGATTATGTCAGATACGTAAGCCAGTGAATACGCCCTGATGCCCGCGTCTATTATGTGCCTGAAAACGGATGAATAATCGCCATTTCCTTCATATTCCGCGATGCTGTGCGTCTTCCTGATAAGCGGGCCGTCATATTTCGGATCCCGTGATGGAAAGCCGAATTCAACGTAATCCACTGAATCACTGGAAAGGGAAGAGACAAAATTCCCGAATGTAGCCCTGTCCGGGTATCCAACCGTGAAATACAGGATCAGCCTTGACATCTACTTTTCACCGTCAAATATCTTCATGTCCATCAGGCCATGCCCGCTTATGTTCACAACAATGGTCTTCTTTTCAGTCCTGTGCAGATTTGCATATCTCATGGCGGATGCTATGGCATGCCCGGATTCCGGTGCCGCAACAATCCCCTGGTGGTTGGCAAAGAACCTGAGTGCGTCAATGACCTCGGCCTGCGATACGTCCTCTGCCCTGATTTTCCCAAGCTTAATGAGCATGGAAAGGGTGGGTGCAGCGCCATGATACCTTAGCCCGCCTGCGTATATTCCGGGCGGGACAAAGTCTGCGCCTAGGGAATACATCCTGAGCGATGGCAGTATGCCGGCTGTGTCGATAAAATCGTACTTGTAGGTGCCATGTGTGAATTTCGGCACTTCCTCCGCAGTAGATGCTATGTATTCAATGTCATCGCCGTCTGGTATGAACGGGAAGGTGAAACCGGAAAAGTTGCTTCCGCCACCCACGCAACCGATCATTGCGTCGGGGTATTCCCCGGCTATTTCAAGCTGTTTCCTTGTTTCAAGCCCTATGACGCTCTGGTGCGTAACGACCGAATTCATCACGCTGCCGAGCATATATCTGGCGTCGTTTTTCAGGGCATACTCAACCGCTTCACTGATGGCGATGCCAAGTGTCCCAAGATGCCTGGGATCGGATGACAGAATCCTTCGCCCGAATTCTGTCTCGCTGGAGGGGCTGGCCGATACATCGGCGCCGTACAGGGACATGATCTGCTTGCGGAGCGGTTTCTGGTCGTAGCTCGTCCTGACCATGAATATCTTTGATTTCATCCCATACAGGGAGGAGGCCAGAGCTGTGGCTGTTCCCCACTGACCGGCACCGGTCTCCGTAACGACGCTGCCTATTCCCTCATTCTTTGCGTAATACGCCTGCGGAAGGGCGGTGTTTATCTTGTGCGACCCTGTTACCGTGGCTCCCTCAAATTTCAGGAAAATCTTCCCTCCATAGTCCAGTGCCCTTTCCATGTTCCTTGCCCGGATTAGGGGTGTTGGCCTGCCAATCTGCTCGTATCCCTCAATGACCTCCTGCGGGATAGGTTCAAAGCGCCTGACAGTGAACTCCTGCCTGAGCACTTCTTTTGGTATGATGCGGTTAAGCAGGTCTATTGAAGAGGAATCGCGGTTATTGTCTCTCGGCGGCGAGAGAGGTTCTGGAAGATCCGGAATGATGTTGTACCATTTCTCCGGAATTATATCCATCTTATCAGTAGTTAGCATTATTTTTTGCATTGATGCATATTATATAAACGTTTATGCTTATTATATGGGTATATAGAATTTATATCTTCCTGCCTACGTGGATGACCACAGTACCCATCATCAGCCTGAGAACCTTCTCCACCCTGAAGCCGGAAACTGAGAGAAGCGACGAGATTTCGTCAACCGTCTTGAAGCGGATGACAGAGCCTGCAAGGTATGAATAGGATCTTGACCTTGTTACCCTGTCCCCGACAAATGGGACAATATGGTAAAAGTACAGCGAGAACAGCTCCCTGTATACCGGCAATGAGGGCCTGTATATGTCCATGTTGACGAACAGCCCGCCCTTCCTCAGCACCCTGAAGGATTCCCTGAAATAATTCTCCTGGCTGGAAAGATTCCGGGTCAGGAAGGCAGACACGACCCTGTCCATGGAGTTACTCTCAAAAGGGAGCCTCTCAGCGCTTCCCACTATGAACCTTGTCTCCGAAAGCAGTGACCTCCGGAACATTTTCTCTGTTATATCAAGCGATGTGATGGAGCAGCTTTCGCAGCTCTTCTTCACCAGCATTGTCAGTTTTCCAGTTCCCGCCCCGCAGTCAAGTATGTCCATTCCTTGCTGCATGGACATAAGACGGATCATTTTCCTGCGCCATGACTGGTCAAGGCCGAAACTGATCATGGAGTCAAGAAAGTCATACTTATCCTGAATGGATTCAAATACTCCCCTTACGGCCTCTTCCATTGATCAGATAATTTTACCCTTGTGAATAAACCTAATTGATGATCTTGGCAAGCTGGGCATGCGGCACTCCCTGTATATACATGACATTGTCGGATGAGACCAGATCCATGTCGATGGCGATTTCCACAACGTGCTTGCCGACAAGATTTGCGATGGTGCAGAGTTCAAGGGAAGACCGGATTGTCTCGTCAGGTACCTTGACATTGCCATAGAAATCCTCCGATACATGGAGGTGAAGAATACCCTCCCTGAGATGGGTGTTGAGGAGGTCATGATCCGCCGCAGAGAGCAATATCTCGCCCTGTGCCTTAATGATCCTCATCACAGCGGGTCCGCTCATTTTATCACACCAATCTTTCCGTATCCCGGTTCGTAAATCTGCCCCTGATTCTTCAACTTGGTGATGGCGGTCTCCACGTTCTCCTTGGTTATTCCCCTGGAGATTGCCACCCTGATCACTTCCTCAATATCGGCAACCTTCTTCTCGTCCTTAAGCTCCTTTATTATATCCAGTACCTTTTCTGCTTCATTCCTCTGCTTTGAGCTCATGCCAGTATAGAGTATGTCAATGTTCAGCTCCCCATTGCTTGTGGAAACATCCCGGAGGTAGTAGTCCACGATTTTCTTTGCCAGAAGCGCATCGTTGTATGATACGATTGCAGAGAGCCTTGCCTTTGCGGCCGCCTCTGCGAGCCGGATTGTGCTCTCCAGCTGCCTCGCAGTTATGGGAATGGAATCGGTTCCGGTATTCCTGGTGGTGACGTACTCGTCCTTAAGCAGGCTTATAGCTTCATCGGAAAGCCTGGGAAATATGCGGCTCTTGGCGTATGAAACATATTTCCTTATCATCTCCTTCTCTATGGGCGGCTTGAATCCCTTCTCTTCCGGGATCTCGACGTCAGAGAGCTCATTCTGCTCGAGGCTCCGGAAAATCTCGCCCACCCGGTGAGCCTTGAGAATGTGCTCGGCCAGTCTGGAGTCGTTATTTCTATCAGGCACGTCCACCATCTTGAATATCACGTCGAACCTGGACAGCAATGGTGGGGGAAAGTCTATCTGGTCAACTATGGTCTTGTTCTGGTCATATCTTCCGAATTTTGGGTTTGCCGCCCCGAGTATGGAACACCTGGACTTTAGCGTGGCCATGATGCCTGCTTTTGATATTGTCACGGTCTGTTGCTCCATGGCTTCATGCATTGCGGCGGTATCCCGGTCGTCCATCTTGTCCAGTTCATCGATAGCTGCAAATCCATTATCCGCGAGAACAAGTGCACCAGCTTCCAGGGTCCATCTCCCCTCACCGAAGTCGTCCCTTACGGCAGCAGCGGTCAGGCCAGCTGCGCTTGACCCCCGTCCAAATGCGAATACTCCCCGCGGAGATATTTCAGTCATATACCTCAGGAGCTGGGATTTTGCCGTACCTGGGTCCCCGACCATCAGGATGTGTATGTCACCCCTTATGGTGGTGCCGTCCCTCATCGTCTTCCGCACTCCGCCGAACATCTGGAGTACAAGGCTGGTCTTGACCATCTCAAGCCCAAAAATTGTCGGCGCGATTGAGCTTGCGAATTTTTCAATTATGTTTGGTTCCCTGGAGAGCTCCACAATGGCTTCCTCGTCCTCCTCGGTTATGTGGATATTTTCCACTTCCTTTGCTTCCTTGCGGTAGTTTATGGTGTAAAGGTAGACATTGAACTCTGTGAGCAGTATGGTTCCAGCCCGCTTCTGCTCTGCCTTTAGAATTCCGTCTATTATGACCCTGTCGCCAGGAAAGAGGCGCCCGGTCAGATCGTCCTCGAGGATTACGGTTATACGCTGGGGCTGTGCGCCTCCATCCAGTGTCTCAGGGTTTTCCTGGATCTCTATCTTCTCCACATCCACGAATTCAGATTCCCCGGTGATAAGCTTGAACCGCGTCTTTGTCCTGTCAAGGTTGCACTCCTCGTTCCGGCATCTTACCGGCTCATCCTGCCTTCCCCGCTCCTGCTTCACATAATTGATAGTGCCGCACACCTGGCACTCAAAGGCCGCATTCTGCAGCCTCGGAAGGACCTCGGTGTTCTTCCTGATAATACCGTTAACGCTTATGAGTGTGCCAACGTGATAGCTTCTTATGTTCCTAATGTCTGTCGCTACCCCCTTGTCGGGAAGATCGGTGAGACGGATGTTCACTCGCCTCGAATCCGCAACCCTCTTCTGCGGCATATTCTCGGATACCAGGCTTTCACCGATGCCAAGATACAATTCCGGCGACTGGAGGATGTTGGATGAGAATAACGGGACATCAGAGTCAAAGTCGTAAAGGTCCTTGAAGGAGACTTTCAGGGACTTTTCATCAGGGTACTGCGTGCTGAGGAAGTTTATGGCCGTCCTGTAGTTGTACTTGCTGAAAAAGTCAGACCAGTGCTGCTTGATCAGATCGGCTTCCTCTTCTCCTATGGACATCATATTGGAACATATTGATGGTTGATATTAGACTTTACCGATGGTTTTGAAAAATAAGGGAAACGTGCTTCGTGCACCCATTCCGTTCCAGATGCGGAAAGGAATTAAATACGTTGTAGCTTTCACATGCTCATTGCCGCCGTAGCTCAGCCTAGTAGAGCGTGTGCTTGGTAAGCACAAGGTCGCGGGTCCGAATCCCGTCGGCGGCTTCCGCGTTTACTTAGTCAATATTGGTTTGACCGGTTTATCGCTTCACGTCTTCCTGCAAATGTTTATAAACACGGGCTGAGGTTAGGCACTATGACATTTTCAGTCGTAGCTTATGATAAGGAGAAAAGAGAGTGGGGTGTGGGTGTCGCAAGCAGGTATCTTTCAGTCGGGTCTGTTGTCCCCTGGGCAAAGGCAGGTGTAGGTGCAATAGCCACGCAGTCATATGCGAATTATTCCTACGGTCCGAAGGGGCTGGAACTTCTTCAGAAACACACCGCAAGGGAGGTTGTGGACATCCTTACAGGGGAGGACGCGCTCAGGGAGAAGCGGCAGCTGGGAGTCGTTGATTCAAAGGGAAATTCCTTAGCATTCACAGGCAGCGAATGCCATGAATTTGCGGGACATTTCCATGGAAACGGGTTTTCCGTGCAGGGGAATATACTCGCAGGGAAGGATGTCATTGATGCCATGGTTTCAGAAATGAACAGGCCGGGCATGATAGAGGACAGGATAATCAGGGCACTGTTTGCAGCAGATAAGAAGGGCGGTGACAGCAGGGGGCGGCAGAGTTCAGCACTTCTTGTTGTTTCCGAGAGCAGGTCATTCGAAGAGGGGTCGGATGTTGTATATGATATCAGGGTTGAGGATCACAAAGACCCCCTTGTAGAGTTAAACAGGATCATCGGGCTGTGGAAGGCAACCAACCTTGACCGAAGCACTGTTGATACCGGCGAGAATGCAGATTCAATCAACAGGAGGCTTGCCGCACTGGGATTTGCAAAGCTTGAGGACTGGGCCTACGCAAATTCCCTTGAAAATTCAGTGGACTCAGGCAAGATGGGCCAGATCGCCTTCAGGATACTGATGGGAGAGACAAATCCCGGGTCAGGGTTGTAACGGGCGCTGTTGCCGGCAGCATAAGGTCTAAAGAACATAATTAATATAGTGATTCCATAATCTTGGGAACGAAATTATGAGCTATGATTACGATGCCATCATTATAGGAGCCGGAACATCCGGACTCGCTGCCGGATCTGCCCTTCAGAAGGCGGGAAAGAGTTACGTCATACTGGACAAAAAGAAGGAAATCGGGCTCCCTGTCAGATCAACTGGAGCCGTGTCCCTTGAATGGGTAAACCGTATAGGGATGCCCACTGACAGGAGCATCATAGCATCAGAAATACACGCGATGAGCTTCCGGACAGATACCGGGAGGAGCATCTCCATGAGTTTCAACAGGGCCGTGGGACTGGTCTACAATTTTACGGAGTATGAGAGATACCTTGCCGAGAAATTCGCCGGCAGGCTGAATATAAAGATGGAGACAAGGGTAAATTCGGTAAAGGACGAAACGGTTTTCACGGACAATGAAAAGATCACGGCGAAATACATCATCATGGCTGCCGGCCCCCAGTCCAACATGGGCATAAAGCTCCCAAGGGACAGGGTGCTTGTCGCCTACGAGGAAATTAGAAGGCTGCCAAAGAGGGATGATTATGAAATGATCCTCTGGTTCAGCGATAGTGCGCCTGGAGGATATTTCTGGGATTTTGCAGACGGCCCTGACCGGAGAAAGATAGGCGTCTGCTACTACCCGTTCAACGGAAGAGTGCCAAAGGATGTCCTTGCGGAATTCACCGAACGATTTCCAGAACTAAAGGGGGATATGCTGGAGACCATGGCTCACCAGATACCCCTGACAGAGCCGGCAGAGAAAGTTATTGATGGAAATGTAATGTACGTGGGCGATATGGTCAACGCGGTGCTGAACACCACGGCCGGTGGACTGCAGGGCGCCTTCTGGTCGGGAACAACCGCAGGCATTGCCGCCGCTGCAAACAATCCGCTGCTTTACCAGCAGAAATGGGATGGCGAGATAAGGCCGTGGCTCATGAAGCATCACCTGCTGCACCAGAAACTGCATAAGAATGGGGCTAAATCCATAGGCAGGTACATGACTCTGGCAAAGCTCATGCCAACTTCATTCAAGAAAAGGGTCTTCGGCGGCCTCTGACCGCTGTTTCTGATCACTGGTCCCGATAAATTGGAACAGCAATGGCCGCCAGATCGGATCCGTTGTCCAGGGCTTTAAGGATCTTTACCGGCCTGTACATTGACCTCATCTCCTCCTTCACCGCAGCGCGAAGCGGACGGAACAGATCATTGCCTGCCCGCGCGATCCCACCACCGATTATTATGGCTTCCGGGTCGAGTATATTTATGACATTCACTATTCCCACTGCAAGGTAGTAGACTGTTTCCTCAATTATCAGCTGCGCAAACATGTCTCCATGCCGCTTTGCATCGAAAACCGCATGTGCGTCTATCTCCTGCGGCTTCATTGCCGAGAACAGCTGCGAGTCCCTCACCGCGCTTATGTTCTCTGACACACGCCGTGCAATGCCTTTTCCGCCTGCTATTGCCTCGAGGCATCCACGCCTTCCGCATCCGCAGGTAGGGCCGTTTGACATTATGACCATATGCCCGATTTCACCTGCAAGCCCATGTGAACCGCGATAAAGTTTGCCGTTGATGAATGCCCCTCCGCCAATCCCTGTGCTCAGGGTCATGTATACAAAATTGTCCATGTCCTTACCGGCTCCAAAAATCCGTTCCGCTATTGTTGCCCCGGTTGCATCGTTCTCCAGGTAAACAGGCACGTTGAAGCGTGAACCTATTTCGCCGGTTATGTTGAAGTTGTTCAGCCCCAGGATGTTTGGCGATGACAGCACAACTCCCTTGTCCCTGTCCACCAGCCCGGCAAAGAGTATTCCTATGCTGTCTATACGGTCCTTCCCAGCGGCCTTCATCACCTCATGCCCCATTTCAACAAGCTGCTCAACAAGCCTCTTCTTTCCCAGATGCTTGATGGTTGGCCGCCTCACGTTTGCCAGTATGTTGCCCGATTCGTCACCAAGCACAGCAGAAATTTTTGAACCGCCCACGTCAAAACCCAGTATGGACTGCGACACGGGCTATAATCCGCTTATTCCTTATAAAGCTGATTTAGGCACTATTTCTTTGCCCTTTCAACATACACCTTCAGCCCGTCCCTTCTCACGACCACTACCTCCGACCCCTTTGGAATTTCTTCTCCATCGACACTTTCAGCCCTCCACATCACCCCGTCGACAGAGATGGTTCCCTCCTCCTTTCCCACAGTATCTTTCGTTATCCCGGACGATCCTATGAGGGCCTCGGATCCGGTGAACTTCCTCGACTTCATGGACTTTATGAGCTTTCTAAGGTATAGAGCCAGAACAAGAGCCAGGAATATCACAATCAGGGCCGCAATTATGCTGGAATCATTGACCGGACTTGGGGAATAGCCGTACTGGTTTGCTGCGAGATAGGGGGAAGCCAGCATGAATACGCCGAGGATTCCCACAAGGACTCCAGCCATGAGAGCTATGCCGTGCCCGGTCTTGAATTCCAGAATTATTAATACCGCACCGAGCAGCAGGAATATCAACCCCACCAGCGACGCACCGACTATCTCCGCGCCTATGAGCCCAAGCGCGATCATGACCACGCCGGCAACCGACAGGAGAACAGTTCCGTGGTACAGGTCAAGGAGTATGGCAATCACCCCTACAAGTATCAGTATCCCGTCAACGTAGGTATTGCTGAGGAAACTGAGGAAGTTATCGTATACAGACGGGTTGACTATTGTCTGCGGATAGGAGGCAAGGCCGGCATCCTGGAAAAATGCGGTCATGTTGGCCGCATACCCGTTGACGAGGTTCACAGCAATGGCACTTGTGTAGTTGTACGCGTAATTCTGGGATACCATGATGCCGGCAGCAGTCGCGTTCCTGTGGTGTGCGTAGGCCATTGACTGCATAAGGGAGAACATGGCTGCCTCTGTGTGATTCTGCTCCAGGGCTGTTCCGCCAACCACTATTGGAGTTGATGGCCCTATGAAAGACCCCGGCCCCATGTATATGCCGGTGGATGCCATTGCAACGTATGATCCTGCGGATGCTCCCATCCCGTCCGGAACAATATAGGTATAGACCGGGATGCCCCTTGCCTCGGTTGCGTTGATTGCATCAACCATCTGTATCATGTTATCAAGTATTCCGCCCGGGGTGTTCATGCTGATAACAACGGCAGCCGTGTTTGCTGTGTTCGACGGAGAAAGTGCCTGCGATATCATGCTGGCGGAACCGGGATCGATCTCCTCGTCCAGATTTATTATCATCACATTCTTTGAAGAAGGCTGCTGGGCAGCTGAGTGTGCGGGAACAACAAGGATGATGAACACCGATAGGATAACGAGAGACAGGACTATGCGGGAAATCTTCATGCTACCACACAATCTGAACGGGATTATAAGGATTTAACCTTCATGTGATACCCTCTTCCTGTACCGGTAACTTTGGCTATTTTTATATGTGGATATGACCTAACCGTTTCATGGAAAGGACGTATCTCGCCAATGTTCAGGGCGCTGCCGTGAACTCAGAAATAAATGTCTGCGGATGGATACAGGAACTGAGGGCACTGAAAAACATCGTGTTCATAGTCTTGAGGGATAACACCGGGACAGTGCAGGTTACCCTGAAGCCTGACAATATCTCAAACATCAATGAAGTCAGGGAGCTGGAGAGGGAGTCCGTCATATGCGTGACCGGAGTTATACCGGAGAGGACCAAGAGCACAAGCAACAGGGAGATTGTGGCCAGCAGGCTGGTCATACTCAACAGGGCTGAAAAACCGCTTCCCCTTGGGATTACCGACCCGGTATCTGCCGACTTTGAGACGCGCCTCAACAACAGGTTTCTCGATCTCAGGAAGAGGGAAAATGCCCTTGTATTCAGGATTGAGAGCAGCATGCTCTGGGGAATGAGGAGATTCTTCCATTCCAATAACTTTGTTGAGATACACACACCGAAGATAGTTGCGGCAGCCACGGAGGGTGGAGCTGATCTTTTCGGAGTCAGGTATTTTGAGAAGGAGGCGTATCTGAACCAGTCCCCGCAGCTTTACAAGGAAATTATGATGTCTGCAGGCCTGGACAGGGTTTTCGAGGTTGGGCCGGCATTCAGGGCTGAACAGCACAACACGGTACGGCACCTCAACGAATTCACCTCGGTGGATATTGAAATGAGCTTCGCGGATCACCATGATGCCATGCACATGCTTGAAAACTCCATAAGGGCGGGCATTGAAAGAACGCTTGATGAGCTCGGCCCGGAAATCGCTTCATCCGGAATAAAGATGGAAATCCCGGAGGTCCCCTTTCCCAGGATAAGCTACAGGGAATGCATTGCGTTCCTGAAGACAAGGGGGGTTGACGTCACCTTCGGGGAGGATTTCTCCCCTGAACAGCTCAGGGAGATCGGATCCCAATACAGTGGTTTTTACTTCATTACCGGCTGGCCCTCATCACTGAGGGCGTTCTACACAATGCCGTCTGCTGAGGACCCTGAAATATCAAATTCCTTTGACCTCCAGTACAATGAAAAAGAGATTACTTCAGGAGCCCAGAGGGTTCATGATCCAGAACTCCTGACTAAAAGATTTTTAAGCAAGGGCTTGAACCCGGATGATTTCGACTTCTACATTAGGGCTTTCCGTTATGGAATGCCGCCACATGCCGGATTCGGCCTTGGCCTTGAAAGGCTCGTTATGATATTATGCAACCTTCAGAATATCAGGGAGGCAACCCTATTTCCTAGGGATCGCACGAGAATTGTTCCCTGAACTTCTCTTTCTCCTATTCTCATCGTCTCCAAAAATGGTCTTCTCAAGTTCGTCGTAGCTGCCTACTTCTTCCAGGTCATCTTTGCCAAATCTTCTCTTGCCCATTATGACCGGTAATACTATTTACAATCACATTATTTAACTTTTCTGTCCTGCATTTCCATACAGATTGACGGACATAACTGCAGGCATAATCAGAATATTTTTCTCTGGGACAATTGCTCCATTGTTTCCCGGGAAAGGCTTCCTTTGTACTTCTCCAGTATCTCTGCAAGTATCTTTGAAGCCTTGAAGCTTCCCTTGAGGATCAGGTTATCCATGGAGGCAGTGAAAAGCACCGTAACATCTTCGACTGATATGCCGTCGGTTTCCTCCACATCCTTCAGGAACTCTGCGGCATAATTTGCCTCCGTGAATGTCATGGCGTTTGTGAACCCCCTGATGGCATCGGTGGTGGCAATTATACCCTTGACGTACAGCAACTTGAGTATCTCGTTGCACAAAGCCTCGGAATTTATGGAACCATCCGGATCCCTAACCGGCTTGATGCTGGTGTATTTCGAAAGATATCCCACGGGGTCTGCCTCGACTGAAATGGGCACAATCAGCTTAGCAAGGGCAACCGCGGCTCCACATTCCTGCATCGTCCATTCGGAAGTGAAAAAATTCCTTGTCAGGAACGGGATGAAAACTGCAGTGGAGTTTATGTTCTCAAGAATCTTCTCCCTGATAAGGGGTGAAACCTCGCGCTCGTTGTGGGCTATATATACGCTTATTCCGTATTCACCCAGCCGGTTCCTTATCTTGGTAGCCATTGACCTGTCAAGGTATGAATTTGAGATGAATACCCTGACCCTTTCCTGTGACTTGTAACTGGGGCTTTTATCGACCACGCCATATAGTATATTTGGTGCCTAATAAACCTTTACTGTTGCAGAATTCTTTGAGAAATGAGGTTACCTGATCACGATCATGTCAAGTCCCTTCCATTTCACCCTGTACCCGAGAGCGTTAAGAACCCTGTTCGCCACAAGGCCCCTTGATTCAATATAATCTATGATCCTGCCTGAGTCCGGGTACAGTCTATCAATGTTCTCCTTAAGCTCCTCTATTGTTCTGGGATCGATCTCGTCCTCGAGCTTCGTGGACCTTGCCTGGGCTGGTGCACGTATTCTGCCCTTCCCTGGGCTTGTAATTATTTCCCTCAGCCTGTCCCAGTCCATGGAGCCCTTGAAGTCCACCCACCTCTCCGCATGCGGGTGGACGGTTGAGTTCAGGGATACCATTACAAATCCAATCCCGCTCTTGTCAAGATCGCTGAATATTTCAGCATCATGCTGGGCTGTTGCCTCCACAGAAATGAAAATATACACCTGCTTTCCTGTGATTCCGGTCTCAAAGCATGGAAAAAACTGCTTTCCTCCAGCACTAACGGGTTTTCGAGAAATGGATGCCCACTGCGGAACCTGGATATCCTGAGGCCTGAGATTTTCTGGAAGATAAAATGATGCACTTTCATTCAGCTGTAGGAGTAGAGAATCCATCCTTCCCCACGATTTATTTTCAACCGATACCTGCGCTTCAATGGCCCATGTCGGTCTTGAAAGGACAAACCTCAGTATCTCTGAAAACGGACTGTAGCCGGTGCTCCTGTTCCTGCGCATCGCTGCAGGCAATTCAATCCTTATCTCCCTGATCGAACCGCCTTCAGATATTATTTCCACGCCAAGCCCTGCGATCCTGGCCCGAGTTGACAGTTCATGCCATTCGGCAATATTCCTGACTGAAATGGTGTTTGATTTTGAAATGAGGGTCTCAAGCATTTCCAGATTGAACTCCTTAGCAAGGCTGTCCTCGTCAACCCTGTAAAATGATTCCATGACCTGATCGGTCTCCTTGTCCCCGTACATCCCCGCCACTATCTCTGCTGGAGACACGCCGAAGTGTGTTGCAGCATCCCTCAGGATAGCTTCCCTCTCCTCGGGGCGATATGCCGGAAACCTTGATTTCCTGAAGAGATAATCCCTGATTTCCGGTGCGGGAATCACGGATGGGGGCACAAGGGATGACTTCCTCATAATCAAGAGCGCAAGAGCCCGGACTATCTTGTGGTTCTCCGACCTTGACTCAAGTTCCCTGATCTCCCTGTCGATCTCACCGGAAGTCTTCCCGATGCTGGATTTAAAAATGGAAATGACGTCAGTGCAGTACTGGATATTTTCCCTCGTGAGGAAAACCGGGAAAACAAGCCCGTTCTTCCGTCGCCTAAGCAACATCAGTTCTGTCGGGAACACCCTTTCGCCTCCTCTTTGAAGTGCCAAATTCCGAGGTCCCCCTGGCCACTACCTCATACAGTGTGCTTTTCTTCGAATCTCCGGGACGCAGGATTCTACCAAGCCTCTGCCTGAACTGCCTGGTGCTCCCGGATCCACTGAGTACCACTGCCACTGAAGCATCCGGGACATCAACTCCCTCGTCAAGGATCCTCGAGGCGGCGATTGCGTTGATCTCGCCGTTGCGGAACATCTCCAGGTACCGCTTCCTCTCCTTCGCAGAGGTAAGATAGGTGAGGGCAGGTATCAGGAATTCCCTTGACATCATATAGGCGGTGTTTGTATCTTCGGAGAAGATAAGCATCTTCTCTCCGGGATGCTTTCCCATGACGTATCTCACGACATCTATCTTTACCCGGGAGTTGAATGCTATCTCCCTTGCCCTTCTCCAGGCATTCAGTGCCTCCCTCCCTTCATGAGACCAGGAACGCATTATGAATTTCTCAAAATCCCATGGGCCGGCGAGCTTTACACTGTGGCTCCTCAGGTATGATACAAAAATTTCCCTGTTTTTCTCATATTCCTCGATTTCCTCCGGAGTGAGGGTGACTGGTATCCTTACTATCCTGTAATCAGCTATGTATTCGCTCAGCTCCTCATACCCCAGTTCAAATATCTTTCCACCCATAACGTCTTCCAGCGTTTCATGGAGCTTGTCTGTTCTCTCATACGTTGCAGTCAGCCCCATCCTGAATGGAGATGCAAACTTGACCGCAATCTGCCTGAACTGTTCCGATGCCAGATGATGGACCTCATCGATCAGCAGAAACCTGAACCTGTTGCCCAGTGTGTCTGCCATCAGGTAAGCTGAATCGTAGGTGCAGACAGTGATGTCCCTTATCTCCTTGATCCCACCCCCTATCTGCCCGATTTCA
Source organism: Thermoplasmatota archaeon (assembly GCA_023484805.1). Lineage (GTDB taxonomy): Archaea > Thermoplasmatota > Thermoplasmata > Thermoplasmatales > Thermoplasmataceae > B-DKE. The sequence continues at coordinate 28,106 of JAMDAM010000021.1, forward strand.
GTTTCAAATACCTCGGACAGCTTTGTTCTCCATTGAGAGATCAACTCTATTGTTGGCGCGATTATTATTGTGGTTGTGGAAAGCCTGGAGATTGCCTCCATGCCTATGTGTGTCTTCCCTGCTGCAGTCGGGAGTACGATGATCCCCCTGCACCCGTTCTTCTCCCACTGGTCTATTGACTCAAGCTGGTATGGCCTCAAGGTATCCTTCATTTTGAGGTTAAGGTGAGGATCGCCAGGAAACACATTGTCGACGGCTTCCGGATACTTTCTTTTCAGATCGGGATACATGTATCCTGGCACTGAGGGGGGAACGCCGCCGTAGCCGACCTTTGCGTCTTCCGGTTGATCGTTCCCTGAGACAATGACTTTCCCGCTGGAGAATTTCAGGATCATGTTGAGCCTTCAGTCATATTGAAACTCAATTAATAAAATTATACTGGGTTGCTGGAAATGCCATTATAACAATTCATGGGTGACATGGCAGGTGCATTTTTAATATGTTCGTCCGTTAACGTGGTGATGAAGTTTGCCACCTGGATGCTCTCGCTTAACCGGACTGTAAGGGCATTTATTTTTTCCATCCTCGCTCTCACCGCCCCGTACTATCTCTCAGGCATGGAAATTTCCCCGGTTTATATCGCCCTTGTGATAATGGTTAGCGGAATCTCTTCAACTGCCTTTGTCTATGGGTTCTCCAGGCTGGCAATTGGAGAGAGGCGGAAACTCATGATCCTGAGCCTGCTTTTTTCAGCATCCCTGTTCCTCCTTTTCGTATACCATGGAATAGCACTTTACATAATTGCCATAGTCCTGGGAGGAATTCCGCTTTCAGGACGTGACTTCACGCACAACCAGGCCATAGAGCAATTCTCTATCAGCGTGAACGAGAACGAAAGGAGAAGCAAGAATTTTGCGTTCTCCCTCTATAACTTCGGGTCCTATGCCTCAGCAGCCAGCGCTTCTGCTTCAATTTTCTTCTTCTATGAGTCCAACATACAGGCGTTCTATGAAGTCTGTTTCTTCCTTTCACTGGTGCAGTTCGTATCATACGGATTATTGTCCATCCCCATGGATACCCGGAAAGCGGAACGCAGGCAGAAGCTGAAAAACAGGGATGTCTCAATCCTTTCTGCTTTATTTTCTATAGATTCACTGGGCGGCGGGCTCGTGGTCACGTCGATGATTACGTTATGGTTCAAGCTCGTATATTCGGCGACACTCTCACAGATAGGCTTCATATTTGTCATAGTTAACATTGTAACTGCAATCTCCATTATTCTTTCATCGGTCATCTCCAACAGGATGGGGCTTGTGAGGACTATGGTATACACACACCTTATCAGCAACGTATTCCTGGTGCTGATTCCCCTGATCCATTCATTCGCCATAGGCCAGATCTTCCTCTATCTGCGCCAGACCACAAGCCAGATGGATGTGCCAGCAAGAGACAGCTTCACCAATACCCTCATACCACAGGAGCAGAGAATTCAATCCAACGCGAGGTTCGTAATGGTGAGGAATTTCTTCCAGATTCCGGGGCCTGCCATAGGCGGTGCAATACTGGAATTCTATCCTCCGCTCCTGTTCATCGTTGCCGGCGGATCGAAGATACTGTACGACCTTATGTTCTTCGGCAGATACCACAAAACCGGCTTGTAGGTTAATCATGCATTTCCTGCAGCAAACCCGAATTGCCCAGATACAAAAAAGGGCCAAATAGGTGTCTGGATGAAGCTTAATAATCTGATGATGCATGATCACGGGACATGCTCGACACTTTTAACGGGATCATTGAGAAAAACCGGGATATAATGGATCGCATAGCCAGTAATGACTTTGTGACAGCCATGAACAGAGGGGTGCTGGAAAACAGGGATTTTGTCAGGTTTTTGGAGCAGGATCGCCTCTTCCTCAAGGAACATTCGGGCAGCATTGCCATACTGTCGTCGAGAATGAAGGATCCGGAATCATCACGCACCCTCCTATCCCTCTCACAGGGCATGTTTGATGAATACATGTTCCATCACCAGCTCCTCAGCAGTCTTGGTGAAATTAATAATTCCGGGATGGAGACGCATAATGAGCCGACCATGACAAACCTGTCATATGTGTCGTTTCTTTACAGGACCTGTAACCAGGCCGCCACAAGCAAGGCACTTTCTGCAATCCTGCCCTGCTCAATCACCTATTACGAGATCGGGAACAGGTACAGGAAAACGGCACATGCCAAGTACATGCCATGGTTCAGCTACTACGGGTCAACTGAGCAGAAGAGTTACATTGAGGACCTCATTGCCGTGTATGACGGGCTGGATTATCACGACCTGGGAGACGAGAGAACTTTCAGGCTGGCCGCAAATTATGAGCTGAGATTCTGGGAAATGTCGCTCAGGGGAGAGAGCTGGATCTGAGGCTCCGGTCGTAACCCGCACCGGACACTATTACAATTATCCCGGCGGTTACCGCAACCGCAAAGGCATAAATGTATGCATACGCGGGGCTTATGAAATACAGGGCACCCATCACCAGGTTGGCCAAGAACAATCCTGCGCTTCGCGACGCCGAAAGCCACCCCATGCCCTTTCCGACACTCTGCGAAACCTTGGATATTATCGTTGGCTCGAATATTTCCGTGAACCCGCTTCCGATGCCTATTATCATCACGGATGCATAATAAACCACAGTCTGCATGTGATCAAGTATGGTGATGGCGAACAGCAGCGCCCCGATTCCTGCCAGTATATAGCCGAGCAGGCCCAGGGGGAGAATTTCCAGCCTGAACCTGAACCTTGACATGACGAATCCCGTGGCAGCGGAAACCGCCAGGAAGACAGTATAGGTGAACGCTCCGAGAGCGAAGCTTCCAGTTGCCGTAGCCACGGTCAGGATAGGAAAACCCATGCTGTAGTAGCTGAAGCCAAAGAGTGCGGAGGCAAATATGACCCCTCTGAACGCGCGACCATCCCTCACCGCCTTTGTTTCCTGGCCAGCAGCCACAGCCGGCTTCGTTTTCACGGCTGCTATGAGCAGGGTGGATATTATCAGGGGTGCCGCCGTGACCAGGAAGATTATCCTGAACTGGTATCCGAGAGATATCATGGCGATGAACACCACCGTTGCGATGAGTCCGCCACCAACATCAAGACCGTGCAGAAGACCGTATGCCCTGGACCTGTTCTCCCTGCTGACTGATTCGCTCATCATGGTTCTCCTTGCGGGAGACCTGAAATTCCTTGCCCACCAACCCCCTGCGAAAGTTCCGATCGCCACAGGTACTGTTGTGGCAAATCCCGTGAAGGAGAGGATGGGTATGAGCGAGTTTCCCAGAATGGCAATCCTCTTGCTTCCGAACCTTGCACTGAGCCTGCCTCCGAAAAAGGAGAAGAGGGATCCAACTCCATAGTTCAGAGCTTCTGCGAGGCCGTAAATATAAACCGGAGCGCCTAGGGCCACGACAAGGAAGAGCGGAAGTCCAACTATGACCGCCTGGTATCCAAGGTCAGCAAAGAATGCTGAGAATGCAATCAACAGTACGCTTCCGGTCAGGGTGGACCTTGATCTTGGCACTGGCGAATGAAACCGGTGTCCACTAATAATATTTGCTCTGGGATTGCAACACTCTCCCTCTCATTCCTGGCATAGAAACATCATCAGACAGGCAGGATGGAGTCGCAATCATTTGATATATATAGAATCTGGGTATCTCTGTATATGGACCCAATCATCAGTGACATATACGCCTATTCGACTGATCTAAGAGGCTCTGGGCTGGATTCCCAGAGAACGGACGAGATAAAGAAGAGGATAGCGGATTCCATCTTCGTGGCTTATGCTGCATCCAGATCGGAACCCGTTTCCATAGAACGGAACGCACTTCTCCCGTCCAGGGGAAAATACAATTCCACCATATTTTTCACCAGTGATAAGGCCTCTTCAGAAATTGCCACCTTCATAAATGGTTCAATGACAAGGTATCTTGACTACAGCGATACCTACCTTTCAAAGGAGGCTCTGCATCCATCCGACAATATTCCACCGATCCTAGCCATGGCTGAGCCGTTCGAATCCCAGGGCAGCGACATCATCAAGGCGATTGACGTTGCCTACGAGGTGGTGGGAGCCCTTTCAGATGCCGTGTCCATCAGGGACAGGGGGTGGGATCATGTTACATATATATCCATTTCTTCATCAGCTGGCCTCGGGAACCTGCTCGAAATGAATGAGGAACGCTTTGAGAACCTGATGAGCCTCGGACTGAACAACAACATAAGCATGAGGCAGACAAGGGCCGGGGAGCTGAGCATGTGGAAAGGGTGCACGGCTGCTGACGCAACGAGGAACAGTGTCTTTGCTGCCAGCCTTGCCCTAAATGGTTTCACGGGACCATCTCCTGTATTCGTGGGAGAGATGGGTTTTGTGAAGCAGGTATCGGGACCGCTCAACCTTGGGCTTGGAAAGAAGCGCGTTCTAAGAACCATGATAAAGAACTATCCCGTTGAGTATCACGCAATGAGCGCAGTTGAAGCGGCTCTGAAGATTCATGAAAAACTGAACGGCGGGATCAGGAAGATTTCAGTGGAAACCTTCGAGGTGGCAAACAAGATCATCATCAAGGATCCTGAGAAACTCAGGCCCAAGACGAAGGAGACTGCGGATCACAGCATGCCTTATCTCGTTGCCTACTCCCTGGTGTATGGCGAGCCGACACCTGACTCATATTCCACCCATTACCTTGAGGATCCAAAGATTCTTGCAGCAATAGACAAGATGTCGTTCACAGTTACGGACAGGTTCAACCGCATGTATCCTGAATTCCTTCCTGTTAAAATTACCGTGGAAACCGACAAACAGACATTCACCGAAGAACTCGACGTCCCGAAGGGACACCACAGGAAGCCATATTCCTGGGATGACCTCATAACTAAGGGAAAGAAAGTGATGAGCGAGCGGAGCGCAATGGAGATTGCCAATATAGCGAAGCGCTTCGACAGAAGCGACATGGCGGAACTGCTGGAGGTTGTCAGGAATGTCCGTGATGAGAGACAACATTAACCTCGGTCCCCGGAACCTGAGAGAACAGATGCGAAAAGGATTCGTAGCTTCTGCGGGAGTGTTTAACGGCATATCTGCCATCATAGCACAAAGGAGCGGATTCCGGTCGACTTACCTTTCCGGGTCGGGGGTAGCCGGTGCCATGGGGTTTCCTGATCTTTCAGTCACTACTCTGACCGAGGTTGCAGATGAAGCGGCAAGGATCACCGCCGTGACAGAAGTGCCACTGATCGTGGATGTGGATACCGGGTTCGGGGAAGCAATAAATGTTACACGCACCATCAGGGAAATGGAACGTGCAGGCGTCTCTGCAGTACATATGGAGGACCAGGTGCTGCCGAAGAAGTGCGGGCAACTGAACGGAAAGCGTATCGTCGGCACGGATGAGATGATAAGCAAGATCAGGGCGGCAGTCGATGCACGGAAAAACCCTGACTTTGTCATAATAGCCAGGACAGACGCAAGGTCAGTCAACGGGCTGGATGATGCAATCGATAGGGCGAATGCATATTTTGAAGCTGGTTCAGACGTTGTTTTTACCGAAGCCCTCGAAACCAGGGAGGAGTTCAGGACATTTGCCAGAAGGGCAAAGGGGCCGCTGATGGCAAACATGACGGAATTCGGTAAGAGTCCACTTCTGTCCGTGGATGAACTGAAGGAGGCTGGATACCGTATGGTAATCTTTCCACTCACCGCATTCCGGGCGTTCCTCAAGACGGCAGCGGAAACCTATGCTGACCTTTTCAGGAATGGCACTCAGAGAGATTTTATGGACAGGATTATGACGCGGGAGGACTTTTACAGCATAATAGGATATGACAATTATGAGAGGGAGGACAGGGAACTGGCCGGCAGGACAAGGAAATCGCAGCGCTGAAATAAATGCCATGATTCAAGGAATGGTGGTATGGAAGGCGGTTTTGCTGCCTCTGGAATATCTGGTCAATGAGAATACGTGATCAGGAAAATTAATTACTGGAAATAACCTTGTCAGATCACGTTGATCTTTATCTTCTGTGCGCTCTGGTTGTATGCAGAGTAATCATCCATCCCGAAGGGATATCCGACAATTATGTGTATTGGCCCGCTGTTCTGGAACATGTGAACATCGGCATCTGAGGGAAGCGTGACTCCCGATGGATGGGAATGAACGCTACCGACTATCGAGAAATCAATTGGCTTGTTATAGGTCTGGAAAATTGTGTGCCTGTCACCCTGTATGGTTCCCGGAAGAATGGAAATTTCATAGATTATATTTTTCTCTGCCCGGAGATAGGCGCCGAATTCTTTCGGCATAGAATCCTTGGACGCCTCCATTATCATGCGCAGGGTTCTCTTCCTAATTGACCACAAGTTTAATCAGCTTCTCCCTCAGTTTTTCGTAAAATGTGCCCTTAAGCGATACAAACCTTGCCTTGTCCTTTGATACGGAAATCTCGACTGTATCGCCAACGCTGAGAGGTATCTGGACCTGCCCGTCAAGGATGAGAAGGCCGTCCTGCTCCTTCCCCATCTGTTTAACCGTGATGGTTTCACCGGAAGGCACAATTATTGGCCTAGTTCTGGAACCGAATGGAGCGAGATATGAAATTACCATGGCACTCAAGGCAGGCAGCAGAATCGGTCCCCCGGCACTGAATGAATAGGAGGTTGACCCCATGGGGGTCGCAACTATCACGCCGTCAGCACCGGTGCCCTCTATGAAGTTCTTCCCGATATAGACGTTGAATTTCCTCAGCTTCGCCACCTTTCCGGTATAGATTACAGCTTCGTTAGTGCATTCCACCTGCTTTACTCCATTGAGGAATACGTCAAGTTTCATGCTCTCGTTGATCTTGTATTCACCGCGAATTATCTGGTAAATGGATCGCTCAATCTCCCCTATCTCAATCTCTGTCAGGAAGCCGAGCCCGCCCATGTTGATTCCCAGTATTGCCCCCTTTGCCATCTGGAGGGCACGCAGGGCGGTTCCGTCACCGCCTATGGTTATTATGATGTCTGCGGAGATATCACCCATCTCCTTTCCGGGCTTTCCGAGCAGTTCTGCGGTGTCCCTGTCAAATTCCACTTCCCAGTCCCCTGGAAATATCTCAATTATCCTTCTCACTATGTTTGCGCACCTGTTGCAGTCTCTTCGAATGACAAATGCTATTTTCAAAGAACCACCTTCATAAGTTCAGCGTTTGAAAATGCCATCACGTTCTTTCTCTTCCGTACGTCAAGATCCATGTCAAACTCGCTTCCGTCTCTCTCAGTGACTGTGCCGCCTGCCTCCCTGACTATGGCAATTCCGGCAGCCACATCAATGTTTCTCAGAAGGTTGTTGCTTCCAAGATATGCCACCATATCGATTCCACCCGAGGCCAGTGTGGCGAGTTCCAGGGATGCACAGCCAAGGGTCCTTATCTTTGTGGCATGTCGCATAAGTTTCTTGGCCAGAGGATCTGACGCATAGTCAGCGCTCAATGAAAAATACCCTCTCGACTCGCTGGAAGTCCTGATCCTTTTATTCAGCCTGAAGGCACCCCTGCCCCTGTCCGAGTAGAAGTATTCACCGTTGGAGAGATTCATTACGAATCCTTTCTCGCTATCCCCGATGGTCTTGCCCGCAACTGCGATGGATATGGAATACATGGGTATCCCCGCATGTGCGTTGAAGGTGCCGTCTATTGGATCCACCACAAGGTTCTGGCTATATTTCCTGTCAATAAATCCAGCTTCCTCGCTGACAACATTGTATGGAAGATCATTCTCGTAAACAGTTTTCAGGAATATGTCCTCGCTCGCCTTGTCAATGTATCTCGTCGGGGTCCCGTCCGCACCCATTCCCGTTATCTCCATCTTTGATGAAGCCGATTCTATCTCCTCTATCTTTTCCATAATTTCTATTCCTGCGCCTATGAATATCTCAAAAATCCTGTCCATTGATGTGAACCAATCAGCGTAAAATGATATATAATAGTGTCTAAATGGAAAAAGTTATGGGACTAAACTGCACCTTAAGACTAATCGGCGGCTGCCATGCTGTCAAGCAGGACGTTAAGCCTCTGTGGTATCCTCTTGAGCGCATAGTTGAGGACGTCGATTGCCTTCAATGACCCGTCAGTCTCAAACTTGAAGATGAACCTGGTGTCATCCTCCACGATCTTCACGTTTTCCAGTTCAAAAAGCTCTGAAAGCTTGCGGCACGGAGAATCGTCAGTGAAGACTATTTCCTTGTCGTTTTCCCTAAAAACAGAATCAGGACACGCTGCCTTGAACTCCTCCCATCTTTCGAACTCTGCTTTCTTCACGGTGAATTCCCGGTGATACTTGTAAGATACGCCGGATGTTGCCTGCCATTTGGCGTGATCCTTTCCCCTTCCGAGGATTGCCTCTGCGCTGACTATCATGGCCTGGCTCTTGCCAAGTTTGACTATGGGTATGTCGGGGTCAGCGGGCTTGAGATCAGGGTTACCAATGGGCTGAATATCGCCGGAAGTGACGGTAGCAGGGCCGTTCCTATTTATTGAATATGTCATTGTGCACAGGGAACAACCCCTTCCGCCGCACGAGCATTCGTCCCTGAAGTTCATCGTGAGATCTGATATAAGAGGAACCAGCGATAATCTGTGTGCAACAATCTCATCAAAGAGGGGGAGCGAGGAATCGTAAACATTCCCATCTACATCCCTGATCTGCCCGTGATGGAACGTGACCTTTTCAATGGCCAGTTTGGGAATATCGTTGATCAAGGTACGCCTGAGAGAATTGGCTATGGATGGCGTTATATCTGAAATAGAGAACCTGGCAAAATTGTCTTTTAATTCAATAATCTTAAGCGGCATGAAAATCAGACTCTCCTGCCCCTTTTTCCTCCCTTCTTCTTTGTTCCGTCATGTGGAACCGGAGTAACTTCCTCGATTCTGAGAATTCTGAAACCTGCTCTTGAAAGCGCCCTGATTGCGGACTGTGCACCCGGACCAGGTATCTTGGACTTGTTGCCACCAGGCGCCCTAACCTTTATGATGAGTTCAGTAACCTCTTTCTCCCTCAGCTTTTCTGCCACCAGATCAGCGGCTTTCATTGCAGCATATGGACTCGATTCGTCCCTGTCATTCTTCACGACCATTCCGCCGGTAGCCTTAGCAAGGGTCTCAGCCCCCGTAGTATCTGTCACAAGTATGATGGTATTGTTCTGGGATGCGAATATATGGGCCACTCCTGTTTTATTCATTGTTTTTCACTTTCCTCTTCAGCCGGCTCTGCTTCTTCAGCCGGAGCTTCCTTCTCAGGTTGATCCTCATGGGTTTCGGTTCCAAGTATGCTCTGCCTTATGGGATGAAGATCGTCAAGAAGTGGTGAACCAACAGAGTAACCAATGGATTCTTCCTCGGAGCCCTCAACAAGTATTCCGGGTATGGTGACACGCCTACCGTTAAGGAATATGTGACCATGGGTGATAAGCTGCCTGGCCTGTTTCGGACTTCTGGCCAGGTTCTTCTTGACCACGAGTGTCTGGAACCTTCTCTCAAGTATGCTTTCAACATTAAGTGAGAGAACGTCATCAAGAGATGCGTTGTTCCCGAGAATGCTGTACCTGTTAAGTCTCCGTATCATAAGCTGGAACTGCTTCATGGCCATCTCGTCGCTATATCTTATCTTGGCCTGCAGATACCTTGCCTGAGCCCTGAATGACTCCAGAACTGACTGGGTCCTCCACAGTTCCCTCTTATTCTTGAGACCGTACTTCTTTACTACTTCCTTTTCCTCGTCTATCCTTGTTTTTTCCCACGGATGTCTTGGAGCGGAATATTTCTTATGCGGAAATTTAGGATCACCCATTCATATTCACCTTACTGTTGTGGACCTTCCTTGCTCTTTACGACCCCAATGGCCAGTCCCCTTCTTCCATTGGATCTTGTTCTCTGCCCTCTTACCTTGTGCCCCTTCTCGTGCCTTACACCCTTGTAAGAACGCATTTTCTTCATTGCGTTTATATCGTCCTGTATTTGTATCTCAAGATCGTTTGATACCAGATTGAGATTCTTTCCGGAAACAATCTCGCGCCTGTGGTTAAGCGCCCACTCGGGAATGTCGTCATACTCCTTCTCCTCAACATATTCCCTTAATTTTTCTATCTGATCTTCGGAAAGATCGCCGATACGCTTATCCTTCGGAAGATCCAGTGCATTGACTATGATGCTAGCCAGTCTGTGGCCGATTCCCTTCAGGTCTGAGAGAGCAAGGTATACAGGTCTCTCGCCGTCAAGGTCACGGTTGGCTATCCTTACTATGTACAGGAAACTTTCCTGGTTTGTTTTTTCAGTATCACTCATTTAATCAGCCTTCACTTTCTAAATTCCATTTCAATTGCCTTGCACACAAACCTGGCTCAAGTCAAGCCAGAAGAATTGTCTGTTCAGCATTCGGTGTGTACAGCTGATTTAAATAATATTATTAAACATTTCTAAGAGGAGTTGCGGTTTTTCATTCCAGCAGTGTGAAGAGGCGATGGTCATCTCCCCCGTCGAATATGCCCAGCCTTATTCCACTGTCTATCCAGCCGTATGAATAATTCAGTGCAGCAAAGGCATTGATATAATCTCCCCGGTCATAGAAATGCTTTGCGTCCGAGTAATAGCTGGTTATCATCTCCATAAAATTTGCGGCGATGCGCCCTGCGAAAGAATTGCCGGGAGAGGCAGTACGCAGCTTGGATATGGCATCCTCCTCTATACCGATATACTTCTCAACTCGCGACTTAAGTTCTTCTGAATCTGCGGTCATCTGAACTTGCTGTAATCAAATACAAGATCTATGAGCTTCTGCTCCATCTTGTCCCCGATAATGCCTTCCTCGTGCTTCTTAATTATGAAATCCTTGGCTTCCTTTGAACCAGTTTTGGATGCGATTGAATAGATGCTTCCCCTAATCGCTCCACGGATGCTGTCCGGAAGGTCTTCAACTATCTTTCCAAGCATGAAATTGAATTCTTCGGTCTTTCGCATATCAAGTTTTTTTACTCTCTTCGGCCTTGCCTTGCCAGAGGTATCATCCCTATAATTCCTGTTCTTTATACTGTTTTTTTTATTGTAACTATTTCTGTTCCTAAACATCTGCCTTCGTAATAACCCTTTATTATATTTATACTTACGTCGAAATTACACACATGACTATCATCAGTTAATTTTACTTCTGATTTATTCTCAGTGTCGTGCTTACGTGGTAATAGTTTGGTGCAACCGACTTGACGATGTGTGTGTCAACAATCTCTGCGGAAAAAGAGTACCTCGCGATGCACCTCATAAGTTCTACTGCAATGGCATCGAGCCGGTCAGTCGAAACAAGATGGTGCATTATTATAAGACCGCCTGGACTGATTAGGCTTAGGGCCTTTACGAAGAATCTGGTAGACTGAAAATTCCCCATTATGACAATGTCATACAGAATTTGGGATGAAAACGTCCGTGAGTCCCCCCTGAAAATCCTGATGGTTCCTTCCACCTTATTCGCTTCTGCGCTTTTTTTAAGGAAATCTGCCGAAAGTGGATTGATTTCACAGCACTGCACAAACTCCGGCTTCTGGTACTTAGCAATGGGAAGGGAAAAATATCCAATCCCGGAGAACATGTCCAGCACCTTTTTTCCCGACGCGGGAAGTGATTTCATGGACACTCTCTCGTTAACATTGCCGGGTGAAAACATAATCCTTGCTGGATCGAAAACGAACCTTATGCCATTTTCCAGATGGGTGACCTCGCCTCCTGGGCCGTAAATCAGCCGCAATGTCGGTTCCCGCTGGATTCCGCGGATGCCACCATCTATACGATAGACAGACGAAACGCCGATTGACCTTGCATATGCACCGGCTATTTTTCTCTGCGTAGCAATGTCACCCTGAAGGGTCAGCAATATAGCGTCACCATACCTTATCCATCTGGAGGGCAGGGATTCTACTGCAATATGGTTTTCAATTGCATATTTTAAGACTTCCTGATAGGGTGAAGAATGGATGGATCTTGGAGCAGTATCCGTCCTGGATGGTTTACCTTTCCTTTCTGCGAAAACCCTTTTAACAGGTATGCTACTCAGCTTTTCCACCTTGCCCCTTTCACAGCTACATGAATGCAAATTCTGACTTAAAACTGGACAGATCACTCTCGGCAATAGGTATGGCTAAACTGGATTCTAGCCTGTACCAACATGCAATCCACCGGTTTCACCTCTTTCTGCCAGCGAATATTCGCCGTATCCATGTTTTATACAAAAAGATTGGTTTCCCATCCTCTGCTAAACCATGAGTTTCCCCCCTCACAATAGCGGATTATCCATCAAAAAGCAATTAGAGAATTATATTTATAAAAAATGTAGAATATTGTATCACGACTTAATTGTTCCCGCTTCGTTCCGATCGGAAAGCATTGATCTGCCAAGGGAAACAGCCATAAGTATTATTGCAATTATAAGCAGTGCTATTCCTACCGCCTCGACATACCAGAACAGGGTCAGCACATATGTAACCACTCCGAATGCGCCGATGATAGTACCTGCGGCCATGAAATATACTGTTATGTGCTTCAATGTCTCCTGCCCCTTAACTGCGTGCATGAATACCAATATTATTCCAGCAAGCAACGGAAGCATGAAAAATGCAAATAGCAGGTGCCCATCAGTAAATGCCATATCATACAGATACCCTGCACCCCCATTTGGTGGTGATCCTGAGGAACCAAAGCCATAGAACGTTTCGTTAAGCTCAATTGAATAACCAATTCCAATCATAACAGCCATCGTAACTACCCATGTGAACATCTCAGAGATCTGGAAAAGCCTGTCCGCTTTTCTGGATGATAAGATAAAATACAGTCCTACAATGGACACAAGGGCGCCGAATCCAATTAGACCTGTTTGAGAGTCGTCAAGAGCGAGTCCGTTCATTCCACCTGTGCCGAAAGAACCTATCGTCGGTATAACATAAGTTCCAAAAGTGGAGATAAGGTAAAGGTACGTCATTGAGATAGTTCCGAATAGTGCTATTACCATCCCCAGATTAACAACGTTTCTTTTCACTGGAGAGAGTTTTTCGTAGCCAAAACTTATGGCAGCTAACCCGACTATTCCACCCATAACGGCTGGGAGCATTTCATGGGAGTGCGATGTTATCGCGTTACCAAGAAATGTTTGTAGTCCACCCCATGCAGTAACGTCAGAATTGAACCAGCCGAGGGATGAAAAGCCAAAGAGATTCCCGTATTCGTATACCATTCCTATGATGGCTGCTATTCCTGCGGATATCGTTGTCACGAGAACCAGAAAGTATGCTCCCCATATTCTTGTGAATTTTGACCGGTTGCTGAAAGGAATCATCAGTAGGTTCACGAGAAACAGTATTGCAAGTATAACCATCCACAGATCTCTTACCGCTTGTATGACATAGTCAGCGGTCTGAGTGCTTGCGGGATAGAAGAATATCATTCCTATCAGTGTAAGGAAAAGTATGGGATAAGTGCTAATATTTACGATGTTTCTCTCGAAACTCCTAAGCTGTAGCAGTTCTGATGCATAGAGTATTAACAGAAAAGCGAACGGTATCATTATTGTGTGATAGAAATTGACCATATCCAAAGTGAAATCCCCCAGACTAAACCAACTGACCCCGGGCAAAAACGGGCCGATAACGAGGAATACCGCAATGAATGTAAGCACGGCAAATATGTTGTATTTCATGTTCAGCAAAAAATCCAAAAGCTGCTTGTTATTAGTTGAAACGCCACCCATAAATCTCGATTTGATAAATTGCTGTATATATTAGAATCAGACCCCTTATATTAAAGTCGAAATGCATAAATAAGTCACAAGTGCTAAAGTTCGTCGGTTATTTGGAACGGATATACGTTTTGCAGATTTCCGGAATATGGCCTTATTCACCTCAGGTCATGGAAAATGGAAAATTGGCTTTTTCAGAGCATAATTGTTAAGCTTTCCTGAATACATACTACATTCACTGATGTCAATCCGCGTTTCCATGCCGCCATCCATGAAACTCCTCACGTCGTTTTGGGTACTGGTAAGAGAATACTCAACATCCTAGACAAGCTGAGACATTTGCCGAAAGAGAATATCGGTTGTATGTGGAACATTGATGCGAGTTCAAAACGCTGGTTGACGCTTATGCTGCAAGACTCAAATGGATGGAAGACGGATTAACTTATCTACTTACCTATCATTATCAATCATGCAGAGCGGCCGGGGGTTTCTTACATACTTGATTTACACGAAACCGAAAGTCTGGGTACTACTTGTTTTCGTTGCGGCAGTCGGTGCAATCCTTGCAGTCAGGCAGCCACATTCTGGTGGCATATATCCCGTAATTCTAGCCATAACAGCCGTCACCCTAGGATCAGCTGGAGCAGAAGGAATCACGAATTACATAGACTATGATATAGATACAATAATGCAAAGGACAAAGGGAAGGCCACTGGTTACTGGAGCTATTCCCAGAAACAAAGGACTATTCTTCGGACTAATACTTGTTTTGCTGTCAATTTCCATCCTCATAATATTCGGGAAATTTTACGCCAGCATCTTCATGATTTTAGGGGTTTTTGACAATGTGGTCATTTACAGTTATCTGCTCAAACGAAGAACACCGTGGAGTGTGGTTCTTGGCGGATTTTCTGGAGGCTTTCCTGTGTTGATAGGATGGTTCACCGTAACAAATGTTTTCTCCCCTGTACCGCTGTTTCTCTTTGCGCTCGTTGTTGCATGGATTCCAGTTCACATATGGAGCATTGCTTATAGATACAGGGAAGATTATGCCTCTGCAAACATCCCGATGCTTCCGGTTGTCGTTAAGGATGGGACTACGGCGGACTGCATTTCAATTTCCGCATTCTTTCTCATAATATTTGCCACCTTACCGTATTTTTTTGGAACCGAGCCTCTCTACTATCTTCTGGTGGTTTTGTTCCTATCACTGCCATTGATCTATTATTCAGTGAAATTCATTGAAACACCAAACAAGAAAAGTTCCTTCGTGCTGTTCAAATACTCAGGTCCTTACCTGGCTTTTGTGTTCACTTTGTTCCTGGTATTCAGGATGCCATAACCCGTCATTGCCGTAATCTCAACCCTAAGGCATATAGAACTGCAATGCAGCGGCCAGGACCAAAATTACCAGCATCAAACCCATGGTAACGAAGGAGGCGATATGGGTGATTCTCCTTATCCTCTGCATCTCATCGTACCTTTTCTCCTCGCTTAAGCGCATAATCTTCTTACCATGGTATATGTTATTGGCATACATCAGTACCAGCATCACCAGAACCGTAATTGACTTGACCAGGAGTATCTGTCCTCCTGTCGTGGTTTCAAGATCGGAAAGGGCAGGGAGGTACTCGTATCCCAGGAAGAGGCCAGTTGCTATGAGTATTATGACAAGAGCATTCGTGTAATAGCCGAACAGCCTGCCTATCAGCCCTACTATTCTTGTCCTGTATGACTCATCATCTGTTAGCTTATAGGAAACCGGCCACACAATGAACCAGATGAAAAATGATCCCCCGATGAAGAATATCGCGGAGAAAATGTGAATAACCAGCACTGTGATTATTATCCATGGCGACATATCTTCTGATCAGCTACCCGCAGTACTTATAGATGGTGCCCAAAGTGTCAGGTTACGTTTCTGCAGGGTTGGACTAGGTGTGTTCCATCACTTAATGTTCAGGATCTATTCCATGTGCTTTTTTGCTTCAGAGACAAGGTTGTTTAGCAGGTCCCTAACAAACTTTATCGTTGGCTCGTCCTTCAGGTGGCCATCAGCATCAAATTTTGTCTGGGCGAACGTCACGAAGACCTCGGGCTTGTTGATTATCCTGGAATCAAGTCCAGTAAATATCTGCCGCAGGTGGTACTGCGCACGTGATCCGCCAAGCATGCCTGTCGATGCGCTCATGATGGCTCCCGGCTTTCCCGTAAAGGGATTCAGCCTTGAAGGCCTTGAAACCACGTCTATGACGTTTTTCAGATATCCCGGAACCGAGAAATTATATTCAGGAGTCACTACCAGAAACCCCTTTGAGTGCCTTATTTTCTCTCTAAGCTGTGTCACACTCTCGTTCTCTGCCTCCTCCAGATCCTGGTTGTAAATGGGGATTCCGGAAATGCCAGCTACATCAAGCCTGGAGCCGGCCGGCATGTGATTGGCTGCATCCTTCAGCAGAAGAAGGTTCAGCGACCCTGTCCTTAGGCTCCCGCCAAAACCTGTTATCACTATCTCTCTGTTGTTCATTATCTCCGCTAATGCATCTACATCTTAAAATGATTGGGAAATAATAAATTCTAAGATAGGATTGCGAATGATGAATTCAGAGACACTTTACAGGCAATCCTCAGGCTTATTTCCGGGTGGTGTGAACTCGCCAGTCAGGTATTACGATCCCTTCCCGTTATTTTTCAGGAGGGGGCGTGGATCGAAGCTGGAGGATTATGATGGGAGGAAATTTATTGACTACAGCCTTGGGTTTGGGGCCATGATCCTCGGGCACGCGAATCCCTCAGTGGTCAAGGGTCTTCAGGAGAGGATTGCGGATGGATATCTCTTCGGCACTCCTACCGAGGATGAAATCACACTGGGAAGAATAATCAGGGAAAGTTCCCGCAGCATCAGGAAAATGAGATTCACGAATTCAGGGACGGAAGCTACAATGCATGCGATCCGGCTTGCGAGGGCATATACCAGGAAGAAGAAGGTATTGAAAATGGAGGGGTGCTTTCATGGCGCTCATGACTATGCACTGATCAAATCCGGAAGCGGGACACTCACCTTCGGCGTACCCTCGTCCCCCGGAATACCGGAAGAGGTTTCGAAGACTGTCGTTGTTGCGGACTACAACGATCTCGATTCTGTCAGGAACACTCTGCAGAGCAACAGGCAGGAAACCGCTGCGATCATCGTCGAACCCGTCATGGGAAATGTGGGAGTGATAAATCCTGCGGACGGTTTTCTTAAGGGTTTGAGGGAACTGGCAACGGAATATGATGCGCTGCTGATTCTAGATGAAGTGATCACGGGTTACAGGTTTGGGTTTTCCCCATACCAGGATATAGCGGGAGTCGAGGCTGACCTGACCACGCTTGGAAAGGTTATAGGCGGAGGAGCCCCAATAGGACTATTCGGTGGAAGAGAAGACATCATGGATATGGTATCCCCCTCCGGCCCTGTCTACCAGAGCGGCACTTTCTCAGGGAACCCATTTTCTATGGCCTCGGGCAGGATGACAATGCAGATACTCAGGGGGAGCGATTACGGGAAAATTGCCGGCAAGGTGCAAAAGCTGGTAAATGCGCTGGAGTCAATTATGCAAACATTAAATATAAACGGTGCAATAAATTCTATAGGTTCAATGTATCAAGTGTTCTTTGGCATAAACCATGCACGAAACTACAGGGAAGTTATGAAGGCAGACAGGTCCTTGTTCAAGCAGTATTTTGACAGGATGCTGGATGCTGGTATTTATCTCCCGCCGAGCACGTTTGAGACAAATTTCATGAGCTTCGCCCACAGCGAAGAGGATATAGAGTTCACAATCCTGAAAATGGAGGAATCATTAAAAAATGCAAGAGATAACCTTAGGAACACGGCCAAGTAAGCTGGCTCTCGTTCAGGCCGGCATGGTAAAATCCCTGCTTTCGGAAGCGGGCTACTCCCCCAGGATAGTTGAACATCTTTCAACCGGTGACATGAACAGGGAAGATGCAATATACCGACTGAAGGGTGTCGGTGTATTTGTCAGGGAACTCAACAAGCTTGTACTCGAGGGCAAGATAGACTGCGCCGTTCACAGTGCGAAGGACATCCCATCAAAGATTGCAGACGGCCTTGAGATATCGGCCGTTCTCAAGCGTGAGGATCCGGGAGATTCCCTTATTGCTCAAAGGCAGCTGGAATCGCTGCCATACGGGGCCAAGATTGGAACGTCCAGCATACGAAGGGCGGCCGAACTGCGCGGCAAGAGATTTGACCTGATAGTAAAGAATATAAGGGGAAATGTAGACACCAGGATATCCAAATATAAGGCAGGAGAATATGACGGCATAATAGTTGCAACCGCCGCAATAAAGCGGCTGAATATATCCGAGAAGCATTTTCCACTTCCGGAAGAAGATTTTGTACCTGCACCGAACCAGGGCATAATTGCCGTTGTTTCCCAGGAAGGCAGTGACATTTCCGAGATTCTTTCCAGGATAGACGATGCAGCCACCAGAAGGAACATGGAGATTGAGAGATCGGTCATGGAACGGCTTAACCTTGGGTGTTCCTCTCCCGTTGGAATAATAAGCAAATCCGTGGAGAATTACAATTTTGTGGTGTCGAGGTTTTACTCCATGGACCTGATCAATCACGTGGATTTCAGGGGCGTTATCACAAATGATGACGATCTTGAAGCATATCTCGACTCTATAAAGAACGAACTCCCTAAAAGCTATGGCTACGGCGTTCTTGGAGCATGACTTCCGGATGTCGCTCATTATCTCCACCCGCCCTATGGGAAAGGAGGCAGGAACTTTTAAGGTACGCTGCCTTGAGATAAAGAACATCCCGCTCACGGAGATAAGGACCCTCGGTTACAATGAAAACTTAAGGGCAGAACTGGTATCGTTCAGCCCGGATTCACTCTGTTTCACCAGTTCATTTGGAGTCAAGGAATTCCTGAAATATTATCCGGAACTGATAAAATCCTTCAGCGGAAATGTGTTTGCAATCGGGGACAGGACAGGAGAGGCAATTGAGCAGGCAGGATTGAGGGCAATCGTCCCGGATCAGAAGGATTCGCCCGGACTGGCAAGATTGATTTTGAGTACTCTAGCAAGGGGTGAGAGGGTAGCACTTATCAGAAGCGGGAATGCCGATCCAAGACTCCCGGAAACACTGAACCTCGGAGGGGTAGTCGCAAGGGATTTCCATATCTATGAAGTCACTGCCAGTCAGCAGGGAAGCTTTATCCTTGATGCCATGGATTCGCCCGGACTATCAGGAATAATTGTCACATCGCCGATGGAAGCCACCATCCTGGTAAACCTGGCTGGTCCGAAAATTCGGGTACCGATATACGCCATCGGAAACACCACCGCAAGGAAACTTCGCGATCTTGGTTACGAGGTCTCCGAACCACTTGGAGAATCAAACTTCGAGGATCTTGTGAGAAAAATAAGCGAGAAATATTGCCAACAGTGAAAAAATAGCGGGGAATGGATTTGAACCATTGATCTACGGGTTATGAGCCCGTCGGGATTTCCTAACTACCCTACCCCGCTTCAGAGGGAGATACTAAAAACTCATATAAGACTTATTGAAGAATTGCGCATAATCTCATAAATTCCGATAGAAGTCTTTTCATCCTTTTCCTGTAGCCGGTTAGCCATTCATACCATTTTTGAGGTCTAAAAATGCAGATCCATGCGCCTACCCAAAGGTTTCCTCAATCTTCCGGAACTTTATCTCCTTTACCCTCTTTTCAAGATACTGGTAAACCGACCTGTGCTTCTTTCCTGCGATTATCATCCCTATGGCTTCCCGTGAATACTGGATTGATACATAATCCCCAATTATGGATACCGTATCTCCATATACAGAAATTCTGGTAGACGTCAGATCTTCGATGACCTTTCTTGTTTTTCCATCCCTGCCTATGATTCTCCCCTTCAGTTCCTCAATTCTCCTGGAACCTGGTTTAGCAAATTCCCTCAGCGAGACTACTATGAGCTGCATGTAGTCATCAAAGAGTGTCTTTGCGATCTCAGGGTTGAATCCTCTGGCTATGGCCTGCACTGCACTAATCGAAAGGGTGGCCTTCAGCGCATCTCCTCTCTGGTCAACCGATACGTTTCCATCGACTGAATCCACCGAGAGTTTCACCTCTCCAAGGGCTTCAATAACTTTCTTGGTCTGGCCCTCCTTCCCAATCATTATCGGTATACGTTCCTTTGGGATCTTTACCGTGCCTATTTCCAACTCAGCTTTCACTCCTTATATATGCCATGAGGTCTTCAGGCGTGCAATCGACGCCCAACTTAATGAAATAATGCGTTATATTCTTTACGTCCCTTTCAAGGAAGAAATCAGCAGATGGGTGTTTCGTGGACACTGACTGACCGAAGTCTATGAAGTAGGGTTTTTTCCGGTAATACAGGATATTGTATTCACTTAAATCCGCGTGAATCAAGCTTGCATCACGATACAGCTTTCGCATATAGCTTCTTACCTGACCGTATACCAGCTGGGGATCGAAAACCGCATCCCTGAGTGCGGGAGCGGGGGAAGAGGCAGTGCCTATATATGACATAAGGAGAAGATTCTTATGGTAGGCTATTGGCCTGGGGCAGGGGATGCCTGCACCCATGGTCGCATCGAGGTTTGTATATTCCTTCTTTGCCCAGATGAAAACCAGGTTTGACCTGTTGATTCTCTCCCTCGCAAATCTGTAATCTCCCTCTATGTAGATCCCTATATTTGAAAACTTGAGGGTAGACATCTTGTATACCTTGAGCACAACGGGTTTTTTCTTCATGTATGCCTTGAATATAACGGATTCCTTCCCGCTTGATATTGGAAAATCTATGTAATCTATTCCTTCCCTGCTGCTGAGTTCGTAGATGGACATCAGTGTCCGTTTATCGAAAACCAGTCCAGACGTCTTCCGGTCCATGTTGAAGCTGTTTAGGAATTCTCCAGAGTCAATAAGCTGCTTCAGTGCGGATCTTTCTTCTGTCATGCTCACTTAAAAATATTTATAACTTCAGGCAGTAGGTTATTTCTGCTCAGGTAGCTTGCCTGTGTCTGTGTGTACCTGTACACTACATCCGCTCGCTCATTCTGAAATTCCCACGGCTTTACTATAACGAGGTCATGCTCCCGTATCCACATGCGTTTCTTCATTTTACCCGGAATCCTGGAATTCCTTGTAAATCCGTCCTCGCACATAACAGTCAGCCTTGAGGCTCCTGACAGTTTTTCAACTAGACCGAACATTTCCCCCTTCCTTTTATTTGGAAGGATGACTCGAACCTGTTGATCATTCTCATTAGCCTGGCTGTTGGAATCCATGATTAGCCTACATGCATTGGAAGGCTGAATATAAACATGTCCCAGTTCCGTGGTGAAAACTCCAATCCGGATATTTCCTGTTGTTCACCCAATCGACGCGCCAACAGGTACCATAAACTACATGGACTGCGGACTTGCGCATCGGAGGAATTCTTGGCCTAAACGAGAGCGAGAATTCCAAAAAGAACCACAAAAGCAAGGCTGGCCCAGTACACAATTTCCCTCTTCTTTCCTGTGGCGTATTCCCTCATTACCCTCCTGTTCTTTGATATCAACCCCATCATAACGGCTGGTCCTATGAGAACGAATACAAACAGTACCAGCAGGTATAACACGGCATTTATGAGCAGGGACTGGGGGATGATCATGGCAGTTATCAATGCGGGTAGGCTCTCCATGATGTATACTGAATTTGCCCTGTTCCTCTTAAGCCCAAGCGCTTCAACGAGCCCCCAAGCGCTGCCCATGGAAATTACAACCAGAGCCAGGAAGGCCGCCCCTATGAGGCCTATGCCGAAGAGATACGGGGAATAGCTGTTGGCGACCACGGAGAGGGCACCTGCAAGCTGACGGGCAGAGGCAAAATCTGTACCTGATCCAACGCCGCTCATGGTCATCTCGACGACCACCATCAGCAATTCACTTACTGCTGCTCCAGCAAGTGTTTCCTTGCGCATTGAACTAAGGGCATTCCTGGTAAATGATCTGGAAACCCTGCTGGTCTGGTCCTGGCCGAAAAGAGAGACATCACTTTTCCTGACCTTGCTGACCTTCTCTGCTGTGGCGGAAGTCTGGAAGAACAGCATGAACGGCATTATCACCGCGCCAACGTTAACAGCAAGTATAAACAGGTAAGCAGGAGTAGCCGCTATATAAACGGGACTGTATGCTACTATTCCCCTTATGAGAAGAGTGGCAACAAACGACACGATTAGAACTGAGGATATTGCGAGGAGAATTATTTCTGTGGTGCCATACTTCCTCTTTGTAACGATCAGGATATGGAGTATGTAGACAATAGGAAGGGCAAGAAGTGCGGAAATACCAAGGAGTTCCAGTCCGATGGCAATGCCTATGTACTCTACGGCGTATGTTACCATATCGGTTACCACCATCGGAACGGTCATGATCATTGTGGTACGCCTGCTGTAGTTCTCCCTGATCACCTCTCCAAGACCCTTCTCAGTTACTGTGCCAATCCTGCCGGAAGCTTCCTGTATGAAAAAGAGCGGGATTATCAGGATCAGCATGAACCATATGAGCCCATACCTGAACAGCGCGCCGGTTTCAGCTGCCCCAAGTGTGCTGCTCGCATCCATGTCAGCGATCATAACAAGCCATGCTGGGCCGAAAAATTTCAGGTAACGCTTCACTCCCTGAATAGAAAGCAAGCTATCGCCCCCTTGATATTTCCGTCGAAATGCTTATGTCATGTTTGCGACAGGAATACAAAAAATGCATCATGGCATCACGTAAGGATGTCCTTACATATCTAATCACTACTTAAAACAATACCCTGATCTTGGATCCAGGGCATAATATTGAATTCACATTACAATTACGTAATTGTAATGGTAAACGAGATTGTCCAGATAAGAATGGTACGTGGAGACCTTGAGGTTATTGACTTCCTCGTGAAGGCTGGCATATGCAAAACCAGGAGCGATGCAATCCGGTATCTTGTATCCTTGGGGATTTCTTCCTCAAAGAAACTCCCCCAGATTATTCGAGTAGTAGAAGAACTTAAAAAGAAGAATAAGAATGGAGAATGCTCCATCGAGCTGCCAGGTGCAACCGGAATATTGATGTCAGGGAGAGACAGGTTTCAGTGAGATATATAGATACAAGCGTAATAGTTTCAGCTTTAGATCCACTGGATCAGGAACACGATCTGGCCAGAAGAGTGATCCGTGTTCGTGGTGACAAGGTCGTGAGCGAGTTGACACTCGTCGAAATGACCAGTGTGATCAGGAGAAGACAATATGGCCTGGATAAGAAAGCTATCCCAGACTCGCCTGACATAATCGATCTTTATGGTAAGGTATTATACATTTTGCAAGAAATGAACATGAGAGTACTGTTTCCCAAAGAGTCGATCATCGGGTCACCATTTGGAAACATGACATCCCCTATTTCAAGGCGATTTAACTGAGTTCAGATATTCCTTTGAGAATACTCAATTTACTGCATCTAGTATATGCAAGCGAGATAGGAAGTAGCCTTAGCATAAGTTTGGATTTTCTTACCCTGGACAATGAATTCGCAAAATATTCAGAAAAGATCCTCGAGATACTTGGCATAAGGGTGCTGGTCCTGAACCATGCCCTGAAGTAGAGCACCCATTTCCAACAAATTCTTTGCGTTCGCTGTGCCTCCTTGGATTATGCCAGCTGGCTATGTTTTTCCAGGGACCTGGTTTCTGCCCTGCAATTGAATTTGCCGATGGTTCAATCTCTCCTGCATGCCCTGAAATAGGAAAAATTATAGCTTCATCGTTGAGGGGCATATTTCAGGATTATACGCATCTTATACAAGACATTGAACCCAGTAAGGATGTTAATATTGGCCGGAAAAAGCGGTTGAAACTACGATTTTACTCTGTACTACAAATTTCCTGATTATCTAGAAGACACACAACCAACAAACAGCAAAGGGAGAACTGAAAACCTTTGATTGGCTTCATGCCATCCTCATAGCACACTCGACACACCGGCCTTGTCGATTCAAACGGTATGAATCAACATTTCAGGCGATTGCAACTTCTGCCCTACTGCGGGAAGAATTTCATGGCTGCGGCGATATCCTCCGGTATCATGGATCTTCCGCCCTCGTGGCCAAAATATACCCCTCCATCATCCCCAACAACAAGATCTGCACCCGGCGTTATGGAATTTGACTGAAGGTACCTAAGGACATCGTCACTTTCAAAAATTACCCTTGACACCCTGACGTGACTGTATTTCCCGATTTCCTGGAATGATAGATCGTTAGGCTCGGTGACATTCCCCGAAATGTCTGGCACGGGATTTCCGTGAGGGCATTTCTCACATCCATAGTTCTCGCAAACAAGGCTGGCTATTGTTTCTGTTATTCCGTGCTCTATTCCCATTGCCTCGCTGTCAAGAAGGTCCCATCTCATCTTCAGCGCCCGGCTCAGGAGTATTTCCGCTATGCGATGCTTCCGGAGGAATATATTGGCTTCGTGCTTTCCCTTTTCCGAGAGCACGTATTCACCCTTGCTGGTTCTTTCCACCATGCCCCTGTCAATAAGTATGTTCATTTCGTCGTAGACACTCTGCCTCGTGACGGAGAAGAATTTTGATATATCATTCAGGGTGGCATATCCCCTGTAGTTTGTGAGTTCGTCTATGATCTTGAGGTAATCCTCTGCCGTGATGGAGCCATGTTCCATTATGGAGTATTGAAGCAGCTTTATAATTCTTTACAGATCATTTCAGGATGGTGGAATCATTCACGGAGAGATGATAGTGGTGATGGCAGGATACAGCGTAGCCGTATCCAGCTTGCAGGCCTCCCGCACTGAGGTGATAGGTTTATCCCTGCTTTCTGCCTTTGGGAAATGCGATGAGACTTTATGTGAGGGTCAGGCACGGCGACAGGAAAATTTCGGAGACTCCCGATGGGATCGATGTGTACACCCCGGAACCCATGGAAAACAACCGCGCCAACATAGACATAATGAGGCAGATCGCAAGGAAATACTCTGTGAAAACGTCAAATGTCAGGATAGTCAGTGGATCCAGAAGCAGGAAAAAAATAATTGATGTGGAAAAATAGGCGCCTCTCATCACCTGGTGCCTGAAGCGACATCACTGCTTAATGTTGAGGGAATGTATGGGGAAGAACCTTCCGACAGCTTCCTTGAGTAGCTTGATGTTCCTACCTTCCTTCCCGATGGCCTTTCCTATTTCGGTGGTCTCAACAGCGACTAGTATGTCAGTCATGTTTTCCTTCCATGTTATGTCTATCTCCTTGACTCCGTACCTGTAGAAGAGGTTCTTGACAAACATAAGCAGGTCCCTTGAGGATTCTGCGAGGAGTATGTGCTTGTTGACCTTCTCCTTCAGTTCCGACACTATGTTCTTGTTTCTGTTAAAAATTTCAGCAAGGCGTTTTTCACCAACTATGAACAGTACCATGTCGTCATTTTCCAGGCATTCCTTCAACTCGACGTGGCTAATCCTTTCAAACATTGCTATGTAGCCCATTATCTTGTTATCTATAGTGATCTCTTTCATTACCTACACGTCTCCAAAAATGCCGGAAAAATCATTTACTGTTTCCTTTATAGATAAGGTTAATTGCACCTGTTCCCAGAGTGATGGGCTGCCCTACTATGATGTTCTCCGCAACTCCTGTCAGGGGATCTATCTCTCCCAGCAAACCTGCCCTGAGGAGGTGCTTCGTAGTTATTTCAAACGCCGCCCTCGCAAGAACGCTGCTCTTCCTTCCTGATATGCCCTGCCTGCCCACAGCCCTGACTGTGCCGGAAAAGGTCATCATGTCTGATACAAGCATGAGGTGCCTCTGGTCCACAATCAATCCCTGTTCAGCAAGCGTGTTCGCGGATTCACGGAAAATAGCATTTCTGCCGGCCTCAATGCCCAGAACGTTCGCTATCTCTATTATGTCGTTTGTGTAAGTCCTGGTTGAATCTATCTCATCAAGCTGCAGGACATCCTTGAGATTGGAACCCTGAGTGTATATGATCCATTTTCCGTCGTTCTGCTTTCTAGCTATTGCCCGCTTGATGCCCGTTATTCCCTTGATTGTCAGTTCCTTGAGCTGTTCCTGTACCTGATAGAGTTTCTTGAATGATTCCTGCTGAGGCTTAACTATAACATTGTCTTCCGTTTCTCCCTTGATGACAGTGATTCCCTTCATCTTTTCCAGTGCCTGTGCAAGATCAGACGGAAGGACGAGCCTCTCCCTCATTCTTGCCTGGTCTGGCTTTATTGTGAGGACCATCTCAGCCACATCCGTTATTATATCGGCGACATCGATGATTGTTGTATTCTCAAGCTCCTTCACAACCTTGAGAACCGCCTCCTCGTCCTCCTCGATATCCTTGTTGAGGTAAACTGTCATGGATGGTGTACTGGGAATCCTTCTCGCATCAACTATCTCTATGAGCCTTGGCAGGCCCAGGGTAACATTCATTTCCCTGACACCGGCAAAGTGGAACGTCCTCATGGTCATCTGCGTACCAGGCTCACCTATGCTCTGTGCTGCTATTATGCCCACAGCCTCGTATGGGTCAATTGACTTTACCTGTATGTCCCTGTCTATTTCACCAAGAACTTTATCGTAGACATTTTTCTTGATGCCACCACGCTTAGAAGCCAGTTCAGTAGCAACTGAAACGGGGAGCTCGTACCCCAATCCCCTGGCATCCTCCATTACCTGCTTCACCTCTGGGGCGAGGGCTTCTGCATAAGCTGACTTTTCCTCCATCTTTGCCTGGACCCTGTCTGCGGTCATGAAGTCCTCAAATTCCTTCACGCGCTTGGACCCTTTCTTGAACTCCCCCAGGGAGATCGGATCGACTTCCCTGGCAGACTCAATCTTGAGTACGCTCTTGAGACCGGTCTTTCGTTTCAGGAAGATGCTTTCCTGCTCCTTGTATTCTTCAACTGCAGAAATCTTCAGGTAGTAAGTGAAATACTTCTGGTCCGTAGTCACGTATCCCTCTTTCGGAACTTCGGAGAATTCAGCCTCGACTGCGTAATAAGCCGGAGTGTGCTTTATCAGGTCCCTCATGTTCTTCTTTGTATCTTTCCAAAGGATTGCAGACATCACTGCACCTCCTGCTCAGCATCAAAGATAAGATAGTCTAGGTCGACCGTCTCTCCTCTTTCGCTCCTCGTCGGGTCTACCCCGTCTTCCCCGTACTTGAACTGGATGACAGTCCCAATCGTGTCCTGCACGCTTCTGGTTTCATCGACCTTCAGGTCTTCAAAGGCGTTAATCAGCCTTCTCTGCATGTAACCGCTCCTGGATGTCCTTACCGCAGTGTCGACGAGTCCCTCTCGGCCCCCGATACTGTGGAGGAAATATTCCAGAGGATCAAGGCCCGATTTGTATGATGATTTTACGAAACCTCTTGCTTTGCCGCCGATATCATCCACCTTGAAGTGCGGAAGTGTTCTGCCATAATAACCCCTATTAAGCCTTCCTCCCCTGACGGATTGCTGCCCAACCATTCCTGCCACTTCGGATATGTTCAGCATCTTTGCCCTTGCACCAGATCTTGCCATTATGACCGATGGGTTTGTCAAACCAAGATATGCGCTTGCTACCTTACCGGACTCATCCCTTGCACCGCCCGTTACTGAGAGAATTTCTATTTCCAGGGTCTCCTCTACAGATCTCCCCGGCGCAGGCTGGAGCATGCCCTCCCTGTAGGTTTCTATGAGCTTGTTTATCCTTACCGTTGCCTCGTCAGAAATTTCCTTTATCCTTGAAACTGCGTTTTCAGGTATGTCGTAATCTTTTATCCCGGTGGAAAATCCTCTCTGGCTGATAAACCCAACAGCCAGCCTGGTCATCCTGTCAATGAACTTTGCGGCTTCAGCTGGACCGTATTTCCTGAATATCTTGTCGATAATTATCCCTGAGAACGGACCTATTGCGGTTTCATCGATGGTGCCATGAATCATCTTTCCGTTCACGATCACGACTTCCTTATCCGCAGGATCGGACTCGTATTCGCATTTAGCCTTGGAAGATGCGCAGAGCTTGCTCGTGAATTTCAGGTTAAGCCCATCTGGAAGTACTGCAGAGAATATGTCTCTCCCGTGATAGTATCTCTTTCCATTCTTTACCACTGCCACAGGAGTTTTTTCCGGATTGACGTAGCTCATTATGTGGATCATCTGTTCCTCGGTGAAGAGCGGGTTTTCATGAGTCAGGAGAAACAGGGAAGTTATGTGATCGTGTATTCCGCCGATAATGGGACCACCGAATCTCGGGGACATTATCTGTTCCTGGACCTTCATTATAATCCTTGCCTCTGCCCTGGCCTCTTCCTTCTGGACGATGTGCAGATTCATCTCGTCGCCATCAAAATCGGCATTATATGGCGTGCATACCGCAAGGTTGAACCTGAATGTCTGTCCTGGTAGTATCCTGACAGTGTGTGCCATCATGGACATCCTGTGCAGTGAAGGCTGCCTGTTGAAAAGCACAATGTCGCCTTCCATCAGCTGTCTTTCCACCACCCAGCCAACCTCAACCCTCTTGCTGTTCTCCTCTGCATTCTGCGCTGAAACACGGATCCTTCTCCCATCCGGCCTGATTATGTAGTTCACGCCCGGAAGGTATTTACCAAACTCGTCCCTAGGTGCAGGTCCGTTCTTGACAAAGTTCCTGACGCTCTCCAGGTTGAAGATGTTCACAGTTAGTGGAACGGTGAGTTCTCTGGCTGCTTTCTCTGGAACCCCGACCTCGTTGATCGAAAGGAACGGTTCCGGCGATATAACTGTCCTTGCTGAGAAATTAACCCTCTTTCCGGACAGGTTAGACCTGAATCTCCCTTCCTTGCCCTTCAGCCTCTGGACGAGAGTCTTGAGTGCCCTGCCCGACCTGTGCCTTGCAGGAGGGATGCCTGCTGTCTGGTTGTCGAAGTATGTTGTAACATGGAACTGCAGCAGATCCCACAGATCCTCGATAATTAACTGCGGAGATCCATTGTCCCTGCTCTCCCTGAGTCTCTGGCTGATCCTTATTATGTCCACCAGCTTGTGGGTCAGGTCGTCCTCGCTCCTCTCACCTGTTTCGAGAGTGATTGAGGGCCTCACGTTTATTGGCGGTACAAGAAGGACGGTCAGCACCATCCACTCGGGCCTTGCAACTTCCTTGTTAAGGCCGAAGAATATAAGGTCATCGTCCGGAATCCTTTCAAGCCTTTCCCTTATCTCCTTTGGAGTTACCTTTATTCCCTCCTCCCTGAACGTCGTTGGCTTGTCAAGTATAACCTTGACCTGCTGTACTCCGCAATGGGGGCATACCATTCTCTGGGAAGCCTCGTCCGTAACCTTCTTGGACATGAGACCTATGATTTCCGGATCTGAAGATGAAAGGCTCATTGCGTCGAATTTTTTCCTGTAAGACGCGATTTCGTCATCTGTCAGCTTAATTCTGCCGCACGATTTGCACGTTGCGTCCAGGAATGTCTTGATTTCCTTGATGAATCCTACGTGAACCACCGGCATTGCAAGCTCGATGTGACCGAAATGTCCCGGGCATTCGTCTACCTTGCCTCCGCACGTAGCGCACTTGAGTCCCGGCTCTATAACTCCGAGATGAAGATCCATCAGTCCCCTTTCTATTGGATATCCGTCATCATCATATGTGTCGGCAGTGATTACCTTCACCTGAGACATCTTCCTGATCTCCTCAGGAGAGAGAAGAGCAAATTGTATCCTGTTTATTCTTTTAGAAATTCCACCCGTCATTTCATATCACCCAGATTTAGTCTCATAATTACACCCAGCGAGTTCAGCTCGTCTCGCATCAATTTGAAAGCATAGCTTGTTTCAACCGGGTGAATGTTTCCCGTATTTCCGCATACCGGGCACCTCAATGTGCCCTTCCTTCTGTCAAGGATTGCTATGTGTCCGCATTTTGGGTTTCCGCATACGTAAAGGATTGTTCCGTCGCTCTGGTCCAAGAGCCTGTCCTTGATCACCATTGCGGCACCGTGTGCGATCAGGGTATCCCGCTCCATTTCACCGAACCTGAGTCCACCCTGCCTTGATCTTCCCTCTGTCGGCTGCCTGGTGAGAATCTGTACAGGACCGCGTGACCTTGCATGAAACTTCCCTGCAACCATGTGGTGAAGCTTCTGGTAGTAAATGATTCCCGTAAATATGTCTGCTTCAAATTTCCTGCCCGTGATACCATCGTACATAGATTCCTCGGAGGATTGCCTGAAACCATATTTCTTGAGTCCATCTCTGAGGCTCTTTTCAGGCTCTCCACTGAATATTGTGCCATCGATGATCTCTCCCTTCATTGCAGAGACCTGCCCCCCAATCATCTCAAGTATGTGACCAACCGTCATTCTGGAAGGAATCGCATGAGGATTTATCACAAGATCGGGGATGACCCCCTCTTCGGTGAACGGCATGTCTTCCTGTGGAACAACAGATCCTATGACCCCTTTCTGGCCATGCCTTGAGGCAAATTTGTCTCCAAGTTCCGGGATCCTCTCGCTCCTCACCTTGATTTTCACAACCCTGCTGTTGCTCTCTGAGACTGTGAGTATTACGTTGTCTACGAACCCACTCTCATTGGGCCTCATGGTAATGGATGATTCTCTTCTTCTCTGAGGTCCCAGTTTGTCCCCACCCTCTTCAAGAAATCTCGGGGGAGATGTCTTACCTACCAGCACATCGGCACCTTCAACGTAGGATTCCGGGAATATTATTCCGTTTTCATCAAGGTTCTTGTAGCTTTCTTCAGCTCTAGCTCCAAGCACATCATGTGTAGGGATCTCGAACCTGTCCTCCTGGCCGCCCGGGTACCTTCTCTCTTCCGCAGTATAAGTCCTGAAAAATGTGCTTCTTCCAAGCCCCCTCTCTACTGCTGCCTTGTTCATTATAAGTGCATCCTGGATATTGTATCCCTGGTATGATAAAATTGCAACAACGAAGTTCTGCCCAGCGGGCTTCTTTTCATACTTAATGAAATCCATGATTTTTGTCTTGACCAGCGGGATCTGCGGGTAATGAAGAACGTGTCCCCTGGTATCGGTCCTGATCCTGAAATTCGTACTTGAAAGCCCAATGGACTGCTTGGTCATAGCTGCAGCCATCGTGATCCTCGGCGACGAATTGTGCTCAGGATACGGTGTAATTGATGCAACCACTCCAAGAATCAATGAAGGATCTATCTCAAGGTGCGTGTGCTCTTCTGTAAGGAGGCTCTTTCCCTCGAATGTTCCCTTGCATTCCTGGCACTGCAGCATGACCTTTTCTCTGTCTGCCTCACCATGATTGATCCAGTCGAGTTTGCTTCTGTAGAGGTATATTCCACAGTTTGGGCATCTTTCGGGGAATTCGTAGCCATAAACCGCAATGTACAGGTTCTCTTCCTCTTCTGCGTCGATCCATTCCATTGCACCCTTCTTAACAAGGTCTTTCAGCTGGTATTCTCCATTATCGAGTTTCTTGAGCATGTCCCTTGTCAGAACCGTGGTACCGTTGTTGAGTGTGAGCAGGGGGCGCCTTATCCTTCCCCTGTCACAGTTGATAATAACTTCCCGTGTTTCAGGATCAAACCTTACGTTAACGTCGTCCGGCAGCTTCCCTTTCCTGCGCTCCCCCCGAATCTGGTTAGTCAAGCGACCGGGGTCGTCGTGATATCCTATGAAATCGCCGTTGAGATATACTCTTCCGGCATTTGGGTTCTCCTCCAGCACCTCCCTGACATCCATTCCCTTGAGGAATTCAAGCACTATGTCAGGGTCTATGCCCTCGGTCACGTTTATTATGAGTGCAGCGTTTTTGACCAGTCCACAGTTCTGCCCCTCAGGGGTTTCATTTGGACAAATCCTTCCCCACTGTGTGGGGTGAAGATCCCTCGCCTCGAAATGCGGCTGGGATCTGGTCAGGGGAGATATAATCCTCCTCAGGTGGCTCAGGGTGCTGACGTTTGATACCCTGTCCAGGAGCTGCGAAACACCGGTTCGTCCACCTATCCAGTTTCCTGTTGCCATTGCATGCAGAATTTTCTGGGTAAGAAGATCCTGCCTTACTGCCGGTCGAAGCCTTATACCCTTCTTCCGGTTATATGTCCTCTCAAGCTGGTATTTAAGATCCTTCAATACCGACTGGAATGCATTCCTGAATAGCTCATCTAGCAAGTCTCCAGCCAGTTTTATTCTCTTGTTCGCAAGGTGATCTTTGTCATCCTCTTTCCTGAGCCCAAGGTTAAGTTCCAGCAACGATCTGGCCATTCTTCCCAAGTATATTGCCTTCTTCAGCCTGTCTGCATCTGTGTCCCCGAGATGCGGCAACAGAGACTTGTCAAGCATCTGGGAAACTTTCTTCTCCCTGAATTCCTTTGCCTGTCCTGCAGCAAACCTCTTTTCTATGTATGAGATTGCGTCTTCGTTGTTTGTAATACCATTTGGAGGGAAAATTTTCGGATTTTTTGCCTCTTCTATATTTGCGTAAATTATTGGGTCCATTTTCTGGACTGTTGATATTGAGTTGTGGACATCAACATCCTTCTCAAGCCCGAGGGCCTTCATGAGTATGACAAGCGGGATAGTCCCAGCCACGCTAGGGATTGATACGTTTATTATTCCATCATTCCCCTTTTCAATGGAGGTCAGTGCCCTGAACCCGCCCTTTTGCGAGAATACTTTCGCAACCTCTATCTTTGATTCGTATTTCTCCTCGAACTCCACCAGAATCTTATTCGGGGCTAGGTCTTCGAGTGAAACTATAACCCTTTCCGAACCGCCTATGATAAAGTATCCACCCGCGTCTTCCGGGTCTTCCCCGACGTACTGGAGCTTCTCCTTCCTTGTAGCGTTAGTCGGACCATTGTTCTTCTCGATGTATGTATCAAGATTCCCTTCGGCCAGTGTGCAGACCTTGGATCTTATCATTACTGGAATATCCCCGATCTTGATCACTTCGGGATCCTTCTCGACCCCGTCTTCTATTACTCTGAGTTCAAGGTTAATCGGAGCCATATAATTCAGGTCCCTGAGCCTTGCCTCATTGGGAGTTATCTGGTTAGAAGCCCCAGAAGCTTCCTTGATTTCCGGCCTGTCAACCCATATTGTAGACGGGCCTATGGGCCTGTTCTTCTCCCTGACCCTGCCGTACCTGATCTCTATTTTCCTGTTCTGTGTCTTTGCCGGGTCCAGGGTCATTATTCCTGGCTCGCTTTCATCGGAAATCTTTGTTTCGTCCACTATCTGCTGCATTATGTTGTCAGGGTTGTCCTTTGATGCAACAAAGTAATTCATGGACTCAATCTGATGGTTTACCACACTCTCCTTCTTAAAAAATATATCAACAAGTTCTCTCATTTAAAAACCTCACCGGTTACAATTCTATAGTATGTTGAAAGGCCAACTGTAGGGCTCTTCCTGATTATCTTAATCATTCGGCCGTTCTCAAGGGGACCATGAATTTCCTCGAGTGCCTTGACTGCCGGATCGTTCCTGCTAATCTTAGGAAGCAGGTCCTTTGCGACATTTAACTCTTTCAAAATTTTTTGCTCCTCTTTTGCATCAACAAGATGATGCTCTGGTACCAAATCATGCTGTAATACGTTGAACTTCCCCATCTTAACCGCCGCCTACCGCGGGCCCGGGGGGGTTTGAACCCCCGACCACCTGGTTAAAAGCCAGATGCTCTACCTAGCTGAGCTACGGGCCCCGCCTGTTTAATGGCAAACTTTATGGATTCTCAGCATATAAACATTCTTACTTTTCCTGAAAACTACAACGGCGCCAATATTCACTACCTGCCAGGTTGGAGGTTCCATAAAGGTCGTGTACCTGAATGGTAATTTTGGCAGACTAATCATATCCCAAGCCGGTCTAGCAAAGTTTCCATGTCCATTGCATCGTTTAGCATTATGACCTTCATTATATCCTTCCGGCTGACTTTTTCGTATCTTCCCTGGAACTCTTCGATCCTTTTGCTCAGTTTTTCATATAGCATAGATTTAATCTCGCCACTCAGTATTTCTCCGCTCTTGTATCGTCCATAAAGCAGGTCGGATTCATCTGGTGAGAGGAAATAACCCTTAAGGTACTGGAACGAAACATCTATTTCAGGTATACCTCCGAGTTTCCTGTGTTCGTCAATGGATACCCTCCCGCCGCTGAATGAGTTCATGACCTTCTTCCTTATTGCCTTGAGGCTGTCAAGCAGGAAGATCCCGTTGTCCTTGGATTTAGACATCTTAGTTCCATCGGTCCCCATAAGGAATCTGGAATGAAGAACCGCCGGCTTCTCGAATCCGAACTTCTCGGCTACGTCCCGGCAGACACGGAGATGGGCGTCCTCGTCCGGGCCGATGGGCACGAGGACATTCCTGTATCCTTGCGTGTTCGGGAAAACAATGTGGGCTGATTGTATTGCAGGATAGAAATGAAGACCTGCATTCTGGTCGTTGGAATACCCGTAAACTGCCTTAATTTCTGACATGTTAATTCCGCGTGACAGTTTTATTGCCAGGTTATAGATCTCCGTGAAGATCTGGTCTATAATGACATGTGTCTTGCTCAGGTCAAAGCCGTATGCTATTATGGCCCTGGTTATGAGGATAGAATTTTTCAATCCCTCAGCCTGGTCCTTGATTTTCCCGGAGACATAGCTTTCATCTTCCGAAATGGGAATGAAAACGTGCATGTCGTGCTTGTCCTGGAAATAAAGGTTGGTATCAAACACGGAGATGTGTCCTATGTGCGGTGTTGAACTGGCGTTGAATCCAGAAACTATGGCACTTTTTTCGCCTGAATTCAACCTCTGCATGAATCTTCCGAAATCCCTGTGGGAATATATGAGACCATTTCTGAATGTATAAAAATCCGGCAGATTCTCCACTTCCTCAATCCTGTTGGCACCGAACTGTGTTACAAGTTTCTGGTTGTCAGAATCCAGTTCCATCAGTTTTTTCCTCTTGTCTTCCTCGTCCGTAATGTCCTCTATGTCACTCTTATTCCCCGGGTAAGAAACCATCTGATCCCTTCCCTATGGAAATTGGGTTATTAAATTCCTTTTAAATTGACGACAAACCAGTAACATAAGTTTAATCAGAAATCACGAAATAAGGAACATGGAAATCAGATGAAAGTCGTGGTTGATGGTCAGGAAAAAAACCTGCTAGCCGTTTGGTATGAAGATCATGTTGTGAAGCTTGTCGACCAGAGGAAGCTACCTGAAAAAATAGAGATATTTGAGGCAAAGAATACGGATGATATAGCCCACGCAATCAAGGACATGCTTGTCAGGGGAGCGCCAGCAATCGGCGTAACTGCTGCCTATGGGCTTGCAATGGCAAAACTGAACAAGGAGGACATGGATGCCGCGGTGGACCGTATTTCAAAAACGCGCCCAACAGCGTTTGATCTTTTCAAGGCAATCAAGTTCATGAAGGAGAACAACTTCGATCTTAACTCAGCAAGAAGGTATTCAAACGAGATTTCCGGAAGAAGCAAGAGGATTGGCGAATACGGGAACGGCCTGATCAAGCAGGGAAGCAGGATACTGACTCACTGCAACGCGGGCGCTCTTGCCGTGGTCGACTGGGGAACAGCCCTTGCGCCAATCAGGATAGCTTCTTCAGAAGGAAAGAAGCCCTTTGTTTTTGTGGATGAAACAAGACCGAGACTGCAGGGCGCAAAGCTGACCGCGTGGGAACTCCAGCAGGAAGGTATTGACCACGCCATAATTGCCGACAATGCTGCAGGCTACTTCATGAAGAAGGGGGAAGTGGACCTGGTCATAGTTGGAGCAGACAGGATAGCGGCAAACGGGGACTTTGCAAACAAGATAGGCACATACGAGAAAGCTGTTGTTGCAAAGGCAAACAATATACCCTTCTATGTCGCAGCACCCGGAAGCACCTTTGACTTTTCCATCTCGTCCGGAGACCAGATACCCATTGAGGAGAGATCCCAGGAAGAGGTGCTCATGATAGGCCAGAACCGACTCGGGCCGGCTGAAAGCAAGGCGAGGAACCCTGCGTTCGATGTAACTCCAAACGAATATGTTTCTGCTTTCATAACCGAATATGGCATCTTCAGGCCGCAGGAACTGTCTAAGGTGAGGAGCCTGATGTCCAGTGACCTTTTCATGAGGTAACTCAGACACGCAACATTTATCCATTATATCCTGATTTTAATTATAAAATTCCGAATTGGCTGTGAAATTATTATATTGAAATTTCCAATCATGTTCGATGCTTGATGATCTATTCAGTCCGGCTTCAATCGCGATTATCGGGGCATCAAGGGACGAAAACAAGATTGGGAACGTGATTTTGAGGAATCTGGTATCATCAGGATTCCCTGGCAGAATTTATCCTGTGAATCCCTCCTATCCTGAAATAATGGACTTGAAGTGCTATCCCTCTGTGAAGGATATTGGCGATCCAACCACCATTGCCGTAATAGTCCTTCCTGCACGTGTAGTTCCCCAGACTGTAGAGGACTGCATAAGCGCTGGAGTCAAGTTCCTGATTATAATCAGCGGCGGTTTTGCCGAGACAGGACCTGAGGGGAAGAAGCTATCCGACAGGATCCTCTCCCTAATAAGAAACTCTAGGACTCGTCTTATTGGCCCAAATACTGTGGGACTCTATCTGCCCTACTCAAACATTAACACAACCCTGACATCATACAGCAGGGTTTCTTTCCCACCCCCCGGAAACATAGGGTTCATATCCCAGAGCGGCGCCCTGGGGTTGCTGACCATGGATGCGATCTCAGAATACGGCATCGGGATATCCGCATTCATTAATCTGGGGAACCGGCTTGATGTCGACGAGACAGAGTTTCTGGATTTCTTCGAGTCGGATTCGAGAACTGGAAGCGTTGCCATCTACATGGAAAGCGTAGCCGACGGAAGGGCATTTTATGAGAGGATAAGGAGGTTTAACAGTAGAAAGCCTCTTGTAATCCTGAAAGCCGGAAGGACTGCCCAATCTGCAGTAGCGGCATCCCTGCATACAGGTGCAATGGCATCGAACGATTCCATATTCGACGGAATGCTTTCCCAGGCTGGTTCCGTGAGAGCATATGACGAGACGGAACTCGTTGACTACGCCAGGGTT
The DNA here is from genome assembly GCA_023484805.1 of Thermoplasmatota archaeon. Taxonomy (GTDB): domain Archaea; phylum Thermoplasmatota; class Thermoplasmata; order Thermoplasmatales; family Thermoplasmataceae; genus B-DKE. The sequence goes on from JAMDAM010000021.1 coordinate 65,078, forward strand.
CTCGCCTATTCAAAACTGATGACAGGAAACAGGATAGCGGTGCTGACCACCGCAGGAGGAGTTGGGGTGATCTCAACCGATTATATATCAGACTCCCGAGGCATAAAGCCATTGCAGATGGCAAGACTTTCTGAAAATACAAAGGATCAGATAAGAAAGGTCATCGTGCCATACGGTTCGGCAGAGAACCCCATAGACCTGACGGCAGATGGAAGTGTAAGCGATTATGACAGGGTTCTTGAAATACTTATGCGGGACGATGACGTCGATGCTATCCTTGTTTATGCCCTCCCGCAGACTCCAAAGATGGACATGGGGGTGGTTGATGTTGTGGAGAAGCACATGAAGGCTGGAAAGCCAATAGTGGTCGGAGTGCTTGGCTACAAGATTGCGAAACAGCTCCTCGTCGAGTTTGAGAGGAGGAAGATACCTGCCTATCCGTCAGTTAACAGGAGTGTAAAATCACTTGGTGCGCTGTACGGGTACAGTGCTTTCAGGAGAGTGAGGCAATGAAGGGAAAAATATCTGAAATGATGCCCATAGAGAGAAATCCGGATGAATATGCCGTGAAGAGAATGATCTCTGCGTATGGCATTCCGACGCCAAAATCCGTGCTGGTAGATTCCGGTGAAAGAGAAATGGAACTGGAATTTCCTGTCGTGGTAAAGGTTTCAGATCCGAAAATACTGCATAAATCTGAAGTTGGTGGAGTGACCATTGGCATACGTGATCAGAAACAGCTTGCCGAAGAGGTCTCACAAATGAAGGCAAGGTTCCCTGGTTCAGGAATTCTTGTGGAGGAGATGGAAAATGGAGGGCTTGAGATTATCGCCGGACTTGTCAATGACAGGAACTTTGGCAACGTAATCATGCTTGGGATGGGTGGGATATATACCGAACTGTACCATGATGTTGTTTTTCGCCTCACGCCGATAAGCAGAACCGACGCAGAAGACATGATCGACTCAGTAAAAATCAGGGTTTTCGAGAAGGGATTCAGGGGGATCAGGGTTGAACGCGAAGCCATAATAGACCTGCTGTTGAAACTTTCCCTGATCTCAGAAGACATCGGCAGCGATCTTGATATGCTTGACCTGAACCCAGTTATAGTAAATGGAGACCAAATTTCTGCGGTGGATGCCAAGCTGATTCTCAAAGAATTGGCATAAGAAACGACCGGGTCGGCAAAATGCAGAATCGTTGGCGGAAGTGCTGAATATCGGTGTGTCTGTGATTAGCATGACCTATAATTAAGGCTCCTATTTAAAATAGTTAAAAGTTATGGTACTATGATTGAAATGAGTGGACTTAACGACCTTCTGACCAACGAACCTGGAAAGAAACTCTTCCTCCTTGGGAACGAGGCAATTGCAAGAGGAGCTATTGAAGCCGGGGTGAGGGTCGCCACCACGTATCCGGGCACTCCTTCGAGCGAAGTGGGCAACGTTCTTTCAGAACTTGCGAAAAAGGCAGGCTTGTATTTCCAGTTCTCCGTCAATGAAAAAGTTGCAATTGAGGTGGCTTATTCATCCGCAATTTCCGGGCTAAGGTCATTTGTTTTCATGAAGCACGTTGGCCTCAACGTTGCAGCCGACCCCCTTATGAGCATCGCTTATACCGGGGTTCGGGCTGGCCTTGTTGTGATGTCCGCTGATGATCCATCTATGTTCTCATCACAGAATGAGCAGGATAACAGAAACTATTCCGAAATAGCTCATATCCCGCTGATAGAGCCTTCCAACTCCCAGGAGGCGAAGGATTTCCTGCGATATGCGTTTGAAATATCGGAGATGGAACACATCCCGGTACTCTTCAGGACCACCACGAGAGTGAGTCACCAGAGGGGAATGGTAGAGCTGGGCGATATCGAAAAGAAGGATGCTGTGGGATTCTTCAAAAGCGACCCTGCCAACTTTGTTGCACTACCTGTAAATTCAATGGGACTTAAGGAAAAACTGGTAAAGAAGATGGAAAGGCTCAAAACCGTCTCAGAAGGTTCAAAACTGAACAGGATAGAAACCTACGGGTCAGGAAAATATGGCATAATAACTTCTGGAGAGGCCTACAACGTCATGATGGATACTGTATCAAAGTACGGACTCGATGTTTCAGTCCTGAAGCTGGGTTTCACCAATCCACTACCGGAGGAAATGATTTCAAAGTTCCTCAGGGAGCACGGGAACGTCATAGTGGTTGAAGAGCTTGACCCGTTCCTGGAGACAAGAGTCAGGATGATAGCCCAGATGCACTCCATTGGAACAAAGATATTCGGAAAGCTGGACGGATACTTCACATTCAGCCATGAGTACAACCCTGATACTGTTGCGGGTTCGCTTTCAAGAATAATGGGATTTGACACAAGGCAGGTGAGCGTGGAGATAGATGCGACTGCATTGCCTCCAAGGCCTCCTGTACTTTGCCCCGGATGTCCTCACAGGGCGACTTACTATGCTGTGAAGCGTGCAGTGAAGATGTCAAACATAAAGAACCCGGTATATTCATCCGATATAGGCTGTTATTCTCTCGGCGTTTATGATCCGTATAACGAGGCGGACGTGATGATTGAAATGGGATCATCCATTGGAGTTGGAGGTGGATTCTCAAATGCCACAGATCAGAAGGTAATCTCGTTCATAGGGGATTCGACATTTTTCCACTCTGGGATACCGGGAATCATAAATGCGGTCCACAACGCATCAAATGTCATACTTATAGTCATGGACAACAGGACCACTGCCATGACTGGACAGCAGTCGAACCCGGGCATGAACGTTAACGGAATGGGCGATCCCGCACCGGAGGTGTCCATAGAGGCTATAGTTAGGGCCATTGGGGTACAGTACGTTAAAACCGTTGATCCCTATGACCTGAAGAGTACCCTTTTGGCTGTTTCCGGCGCACTGAGAGAAAACGGCGTATCTGTAATAGTGGCCAGGAGAGAGTGCGCAATGATCCGCGATGACCGCATGAGGTCCAAGAAGGAGTGGAAGACATTCCAGGTAAATCCTGAGAAGTGCAAATTGTGCATGAACTGCGTCGAGAAATTCTCCTGTCCTGCCATATTCATAGAAGGCGGCAAAATAGAGATCGACCAGAACATATGCGATGGCTGTGGGGTCTGTGCTGAACCGTATGTTTGTCCATTCAAGGCCATAGAGGAGGTGCAGACAGCATGAGAACTAACATTATAATAGCCGGAGTTGGTGGGCAGGGAGTAGTAACTGCGGGGCTTCTCCTGTCGGAAGCTGCGACCATAAGGGGGATGCATGTTGTGATGTCCGAGATTCATGGACTGGCCCAGAGAGGTGGATCTGTTTCTGTAGACGTCAGGATAGGCGAGGTTTACGGTTCCATAATAGGAAATGGCGATGCTGATCTCATTATCGGGTTTGAGCCCATTGAAACGATGCGAGCTATTGCAAGAGCCAGCAATAAGACTCGGGTGATAATGAACTCGGAGAAAATAACGCCGGTGTCACTCAGCATGCACGACAAGGAGTATCCAAACAATGCCATCCTGACAGGCATGGCTGATAAGAGCATAGAAATCAGGGAGATAAACGCCGTAGCCCTTGCAAAGAAGGCTGGCAGTTACAAATCAGTTAATACTGTGATTATAGGGGCCGCCATAGGGCTGGGAATACTTCCATTCGAAAGGGAGGACATGCTTTCAGCCCTGAAGAACAGGTTTTCAGGAAAGCTGTATGACATAAACAGGGATGCACTAGAGTATGGAATGGAGGGAATACTTGCCAACCAGTCCGCATCTTCCTCATAATATTTTTTTATTCCACAGCACCTACACTGAATGACTATTTTGCTGGAAAGCAGATACAGACTATACTTGAACTAAAGAGGCTCGCGACAAACTTAGAGTTATTAATGTTAATCAAAATGTGACAGCGAATCGTATTTCCCATGCCCTCGCGGAACATAGTACATGTACGATACGCAGTGGGCTTTACCGTCGGGTTCGGGATGAGACCTGGTGTGACCCCACTGTTATGGCCGTCACGAAACTGTTATTTCAACAACATATTTAATAATTTTCCAAACAAAGGGCAAAGATCTGCAATAACGTATAAACGATATTCATTCCTATATTAGTGTAAGAGTACTTTAGCCTAAAATGTAAGGTCTACATTTTATCTTTATCCGGCACATCATTTTTTGTGATGTCCATTGACATATTAAAGCCGGCCAATAGGAAAACCGTGCTTTTTTTCACTGTCCTCCTTTCAATAACGGTACTTGTAATTTTAATAATGCTCTCTGACTCGGAGAATTATTTTACGCCATGGGGAGATAAGTACTGGCTCTTTCTTTATACCTCCATAGGACTTGCCATAACGCTCACACCAATTATCATAATCGCATGGCACGACAGGGTAAGTTCCCCTGCGGAAACTGGTTTCAGGCACATGATCAAGGTAATCTTCGGATCACTTTGGATACTGGATGGCGTTCTGCAGCTACAGCCTGAGATGTCCTTTGGCTTCCTGTCATCTGTCATAATCCCCGTAGTTTCAGGTCTTCCAGCATTAATTCAGCCGTTTTTTATTGGGATTGTATCAGAATGGGGACATTACCCTGTCATCTTCGACGCGATATCAGCAATAGTGCAGATAACCATAGGGGTCGGGATCCTGCTGGTAAGCAGGAAGTTACTGCTGAAATCCATCCTGCTTCTCTCAATAGTATGGGGCACAATTGTCTGGGTGCTTGGCGAGGGTTTGGGTGGTACTCTAACCGGGGGTGCATCATATCTCTCCGGGCTCCCAGGATCGGCCCTGATCTATGTGATGGTGGCTGCAGTCCTTCTTCCTGACATAACGGATGAAGTGGCAGCAAAGATCATGTCAGCATTTCTTTTCTCTTTATTCCTGTTTTCTGCAATAGAGCAGGCGATGCCTTCAAACGCTTACTGGTCCGGCTCAGCCCTCTCGTCCCTTGCCGGTGGAATGGCTTCCAACATTCAGCCTATATTCCTTCAGCGCACGATCTCGGCCTTCTCCACCGCCCTGCTGGCAAACCCGCTTGTATGGAATGCCGCAATTGTCGCTGCATTTCTTATCATTTCTGCTTTATGGATCCGATCCAGGAGGATCGCAGCGTGGGTTACTGCCGCTGTATCGCTATTTGTCTGGATTTTCTTCCAGGATTTTGGAATCATCGGAGGGTACGGTACGGATCCAAATACTGCACTCCCGGTCATGCTGATATCAATCGCTATGGTTATATACCTTAAGCCCACGGCGGAAAGAACCACTTCACGAATCAAAGAAGAGAGCGAGATGACCGATGCCACCAGTATCCAGCAGTGAAGCGTCTGGAATCTATGGAATCAGCCTCCCCATATAAACAGCCGTTCTTTCGGACAGCTCCTGAAACATCAAAAAACTAAGTATAGCACTTATATAATATAAACAGATATATGAATATGGCCTACCTTATTGTCACCAGCCGCTCACCCATTAGCCATGAGAAGGTAAATGGTAAACATGTGGCAAGAGAGAACATCGGCGGCGTTGTAACCGCAATGCGCAGGATCATGCAGAGTGAGGGGGGTACCTGGGTGTGCTGGGGTGATGGCAGGCTCGATGGGGATTACCAGCACGAGAAGCTGGAAACATACAGCATAGAGAGGGTTTTGCTTTCCAAGTACGAGAAAATAGGTTTTTATGACGATTTCTCCAACGGGACCCTTTGGCCCCTGTTTCACTATTTCAGGGAAAGGATAAAGTTCACCGTCACCGGATTCAATGCGTACTATGATGTCAACCGGAAGTTTGCCAGGGCAATCATGGAGAATCTTGATGAAAAAATGATCATCTGGATTCATGACTACCAGTTGAGCCTCGTTCCAGGCATCCTCAGGGAGGCCGGTGTTAAGAACAAGATAATATTCACCTGGCACATTCCCTGGGTCGCAAGCGAATTCTTCGCAACGCTGCCCAGATCCGATGAGATAATGGCAAGCATAGCCAGATCTGATGTGATAACGTTCCATAACGACACTTATGCCGAGAACTTCATATCGAGCTACAGGTCTATTAAGGGTGGGTACGGTGATATAAGGCGAAAAGTTCATTCGATATCCCTCGGCATAGATACTTCATACTATTCAACCGACAACGTAAAGCCGCTTGGAGGGCATTCCTTCAATGGCAGGAAGGTGATATTCTCCATAGACAGGCTCGATTATACCAAGGGGCTTACAAAGAAGGTGCTTACCATAGAGAGGCTGCTGCGAATGCATCCGGAATACAGCGAAAAATTTGTTTTTCTCATGATCGTAACGCCCAGCAGAACCGGCGTGCAGGAGTATCTTACAATGAAGAGGGAACTTGAGATGACCATAGGGAGGGTAAACGGTGAATACGGGTCGCTGAACTGGTACCCGATCATATATATCTACAGGAAGATAAGCCAGAAGACACTCCTTTCCTATTATGTCTCTGCCGACGTTGCCCTGATAACTCCGCTGTTTGACGGACTTAACCTTGTTAGCAAGGAATTTGTCAACGCCACAAAGAAAGGCGTCCTGATAATTTCCAAATTTGCAGGGGCATCCGCAGACCTGAGGGAAGCGCTGATCGTGAACCCGAACGACCTCGAGGGAACAGCAGAAACCATAGTCAGGGCATTCAAGATGGGGCATGACGAGAAGATGGCAAGGCTGAACAAGCTGAAGCAAAACGTGCAGAACCACGACATAAACTGGTGGGTGAATGAAATCAAGAATTTCTCTGGCGGATCTCAGAGGTGAAGATTTTGTCAGCCACTGATGCACTGGCCGCCTTCATGAAGATAAGCAAAGGCAATCCCATTATCTTCCTTGATTATGACGGCACGCTGGTAAACATAATAATGAATCCCTGGGAGGCGGTTGCTGATCACGATCTTATAGAAACCCTTCGGGACCTGTCAGCTAGATTTGAAACCTTCATTGTTACAGGAAGATCGCTGGAGGATATCAAGACGCTTCTCCCCCTTGACATGAACATCATTGCAATGCACGGATCAGTAACAAAGCTGAAGGGAAAACCGCCTTCGTTTGTGCCGGGATATAACAGGTACAGGGCAATATGCAACGACCTTTTCAATGACCTGGAGTCCACCAGAATGAAATTTCCCGGCCTCAGGATTTTCAACAAGGACGGGGGGCTGCTCTTTCACTACGGGCTTATGAGCGGCGACCTTAAAGGCGAACTTTCACTGGAGGTTGCGGAAATTGCCGGTAGGGTCGGGATGGTCGTTTACAGCGGATATAACATTTTTGAGTTGCGGATTCCTGGAGTCAGCAAGGGGAAGGCCATAAAGAGAATAAGGATGGGGGACCGGCCCGCGCTCATAGCTGGGGATGAAGGAACTGACGAGGAAGCATTTGAAATGAACATGGATGCGTTGAAGATCAGGGTCGGGGACGGACCCACACTCGCTGACATTGTGCTGCGGGATCCTTCAGAAATGCGGGAAGCGCTAAGGCTGATTGCAAGATACTGACTCAATAGCCGCGGATGTCATATATGTCAAGCCTTCTTGAACGGATAACAGGAACCTCTTCCCTGTATTTTTCCACTTCAGCAAGGTTTATGTCTGTTATGATTACGGTCTCCCTCTCTCCTGCTTCCTCCAGGATCTCTCCGTACGGCGAAATTACAACAGAGTGCCCTGTGAAAGATTCCCCGCACTGTGCAGCGCCTATCACAAATGTTCCATTCTCTATTGCCCTGGCCTTCAGGAGAGTACGCCACTGTTCAAGCTTATGATCCCCCTTGAACCAGCCAGCCTGGTAAACTAGCATTTCTGCGCCCTTTACTGCAAGAATTCTTGCAGGCTCAGGAAACCTGAGGTCAAAGCATATCTGCACACCCAGCCTTAATTCTGGAAGGCTGAAAGGTTCAGGGGGTTCCAGACCAGCGTTATAGGCATAGCTCTCATTCTTCCCTAAAGCGTCAAAAAGGTGAATCTTCCGGTATTTCCCGGTGCCATATCCGCTCCTGTTAATCAGCACGGACGCATTGTATGGCTTGGCGGATCCGCTTACGCGCTCTGCCAAATTGCATAGCACATTTACCGAATTTTTCCTGGCATATTCCATGAACTTTCTGGTATACTTTCCTTCAGCTTCCTCAGATGCCTCAAGTATGTCAGCCCTCTTTTCGTAGGGCATAGAGATCATCTGATACTCAGGAAATATCACAAGATCCGCCTTCCTTGCGGTTGCCAGTTCAAGCATTGATAAGCTCTTCCTTACATTGCTTTCCTTTGAATCGCCAGAAGCCATCTGAACAACTGCTATTTTCAGCCTCTTTTCGATCATATTATTCCTCCAACTTCTCCCAGTTTCTCGGGCAGGTATGTGTCTGTAACGTAATTCAATCCGTATTTCGCGAGAGCTTGTTGTTCTGCCTTCTTGTTTATCTGTAGCATGGTCTCAATCTCAGCCCTCCAGAAGTCTGTCTGAAACCTGGGGTCTTTTAGTTCCGCATTGAGAGCGGCTATGTCCTTGTCAGTGAGCTTGTCAGTCGGAAGGTCGTAGTTCAGAATGTCAGAAGCGGTTACTCCAATGAACTCTGCTGTTGGAACCGCCAGATACTCAGAAATGTGAGCAGTCTTGATTGCTCCGTATGCTATTGATCCAAAAATCCTGAATGACCATGGGTCACCGTCGGTGAAGACGAAAATCGGCAGGTTCATCTCGGTGTTCATCCGTTTCAGGACCCTCCTGGTGCTCCGTGCCGGCTGACCCTTAAGGTGCACCAGGACACAGCCGAATTTCTCATCAAACCCGTTCTCCACGAGACGGTCGAACATACCACCTGTTTCCAGCGCAAGCACAAATTTGGCGTTAGTCGATCTGAGCCTAAGCTTCTCGCTCTCGACGTTGTTGGGAATTGTGTAGCCTGCCTCTCCGACGTCATCCTTGCAGTTTATTTTCTTGAAATCGCCTTTCCTGCTCCTTTCCTCAATGGTTATGTCCCCGATAATGCTCGCGCCGTTCTCTTCAGGTCTAAGCTTGAAATCTTCCCTTATAAGGGAAGTTATCACCTCCAGGTCCTCTGCCATGAGATCGGACTCGTCCTGTGTACCGAATTTAGCTCGCCCCCATCCCTCGGAGATGTAGTACATTTCCCGCAGCGTTGATGATTTCCCGTCTCTCAGCATCTCCAGGATAAAATCAATCATGTACATGTTCTTGAGAACATAGTTAGCGCCATCAGTCGTCTTCAAGCTCCGTGATACCTTGGCGTCCCCGTACTTCCATACGGATGACAGCTTGTCCAGAACTATGTTATCCCTGTTTCTGGAGGACATCCTTATCTCAGGTACCTCTCCTCCTCCAAGCGCGTTGTAAATATCCTCTACCATTGATTCCAGCGTCTTCTTCACTTCATTCCCCATCTTCTACAGCCTCCTCCTCGCGCAATGACCAGTCGCCCGGCAGAGGTTCAGCGCCATGCACAAGCACAGGATTGATTCCTGTTGTGTAATAGTCTGTCCCGGGATATCTATCAGATTCAGTAAGCACCTTGAACCTGACCTCATGCACACCAGCTGGGGAGATCGATGGGATTGTCCACATTGCCTCCCCCTCTATCTTCCCGGAAACCGGCTCCGCATAGAGAGTGAAAGTGCGGCTCTCAGAAGTGTAGTTTAATATCCTGGCCAGGACCTCGAAACCTCCGTCGCATTTCGACCCCTCCTCCTTTATGAATACCACGTTTGCCACGAGAGACATGACCCGATCAATATTTGGCTCTTCCCGGCCAAGTATCCTGGAGCATTTTTTTCCTATCTCCGGTATTATGTTCATCACAAGGTTGAACTTCTCGTTCGCCTTTTCTCTCCTCTCGTTCCTGTTCATGAATGATTTCAGGCCACGGCCTACCGATTTCAGTGCAAGCTTGATTTCCTCAATGATCTCTGGAATTGCGGCGACCGCTTCCTTGGATTCCGAAGTATAGGGTACCCTTGTTCCGTAGACGTGAACGAGGATTATCATGGGGCCGAAAGGCACACCGGCTCCCTGCTTCTGGTCCATGCCATATGGACGCCAGTCGATCTCGGCAACCGCCCTGGTCACGGCACAGGCTCCAGCCTGATAGAGAAGCGGGACCTTGTTAGCATACCGAATGATTTTCACCTGGTCATCCGCCCTGAGTTCTCCACCATAAACAATGCCAACCTCCACGGAGAATGGATTCCCATTGTAGACTGATACCGGCCTTGTCACCGGTTTTGAATAGAATGCGGGGTGGTGCTCCTCGTAGACCGCCATCAGTCCCCTCCTGATGAATTCCTCGCCAAGCGGGGAGAGGCAGTCAACCGGAGGCGGCATAAGCTTCACTTTCCTGAAAGCCTGCTGGAGCTTCATTGCAGATTCAGCCTTCATTTCTCCAGGGAGGGTACTGCCGTCAAGCCCTGACTCCTTTAGTATTTCGTCGGCAACACGGTCACTTACCCTGTTGAATTCACCCGTAAGGAAGGAACGCAGGTGCTTTTCTTTGGAGACCGCAGCAAGGCCGATGATCTCCCCCGGCTCAAGGCCCAGGGGATGCGGCTTTATGGACTTCGCCGGTTCGGGAAGCTTTTCGGTGCTTCTGCGAAATACAGTAGTAATGCCGTCAGGGTCGACAAAGGTCAGGTTCATGTTCGGATTCACGACAGCAGTCTCCCTAAGGTATTCTATAATGGACTGTTTTCCAGTCTGGTACCGTCCCTTGGCAGTGATTGAAATCTCTACCCCATGCCCGTAATTCACAATTACCGGTTTTTCCGAGATCACTGTCCCCTTATTCTCCTTGACGTTTATCTGCATGTATATTTCAAACCCAACATCCGACTCCTGCGTCTTTGTCATAATCTTGGACGGCTCCCCGGTGGTAATCTGCCCGTAAAGTATTGCCGCAGTGATGCCTATTCCCTGCTGCCCGCGGGATTGCCTGACAGCATGGAACCTCGATCCATAGAGCAGCTGCCCGAATACCCTTGGAACCTCGATCCTTTCAATCCCCGGCCCATTGTCCCTGACAGTGACACGGAAGGTATCGTCGGACTTTTTTGCAACCTCGACGTATATCTCAGGCAATATCCCCCACTCCTCGCAGGCGTCAAGGGAGTTGTCCAGGGCTTCCTTTACAATCATGAACAGGGAACGCTGCGGAGAGTCAAATCCAAGAATGTGCCTGTTCTTTTCAAAGAATTCCGCAATTGATATTTCCTTGTAGCGTGATGCCATTGCCCTGCCGGCGCTCATGCCTTTCCAATAATTCCCTTGCTTATATTGTTTTCCCGACGGGTGCGGTTTCTGGTACAATGATGAATGGATTGTACCATAATAGAATTATGCACCCCCCAGGTATGGAAGTGATAACACATGAAAAGGAAATATGCAGTAGTTGCTGCAGTAATCGTAATAGTGGCAGCACTTGTGGGCACCTACTATTACCTCGGTTACGAAGGCAATGGAACGGTGAATGTATCTGTAGCTGACACCTCGATCGCAGGCGTTTCGGCGGTGAATCTGACATTTTCAGAGATAGCGATACACGGCAATGCCACAGGCTGGACCAATATCAGCACAACAAAGACTATTGACATATTGAATGTCACGTCCGCAAATGCAATACTGCTGGGCAGCATGTCCCTGAAGGCACAGAAGTATACCCAGATACGGCTCGAACTCACCAAGGTAACTGTGGTCCTGTTCGGGGTCGAAGTGAACGCAACTCTATCCCGCAACGGTTTTGCAGAAATCAACCAGCCTTTCACGGTTTCGGCGCATGGAACCACGGACATGGTGATAGATTTCAACCTGAGCTCATCCGTGCACTTCGCGGGGCCGACTAGCATAACGTTCACGCCAAATATTGGGTCTGTGCAAATAAGCTAAGAATAAGCTAAGCACCTGAAAGGGGATATATATAAATCCATTATTTTTTTATTAAATGTGGAGGGCTAAAGAATACCATCCTAAAATTTAATTTCTATCAGCGGAAATAGCCAAGATCTTCCTTCGGCTGGTTCTTTCCCTGTACCTCTTCCTGCATCTTTTCCGTAATCTGCTCGATCTGCTTGCTCCTTTCCTCTATGTCGGTCAGATCGATCTCTATCCCCAGAATTGAGCAGAGAACCTTCAGCATTTCCCTGGCGCCCTTCGGATCGGCAAAGTACCCGGAGGTTTCTCCCATCAGGCAGGCACCCTTCATCGAAAAGAGCTCCTTCGCCAGTCCCAGCATGACACCTGCCGACCCAACAATTCCGCCGCCGGGCTCTCCCTTTGGAAATACCACGCCATTATCAATGAGGGACTGCTTCAGATCCACGCTGGTAACTGCGCCGAGTATCCGCGGGGATTCTATGATCTTCCCTATGCTGTAGCCTCCAAGTGTGTAGACCATGCTCACACTGTATTTCCTGGCAATTTCAAGTACGTTGTATGACATCTCATACTGGCCCTCCTGCGTGGTTCCCTGGAAATCGCCGACAAGTATCATAAGGTCCTTCTTGCCGGGGAACTTTTTGTAATACAGTGAGTTCCTGACAAGAAAAGTGGTGCTGTCATCGCCTATGAACACCTGGGGTGGAAGGTACTGGGAGAATATGTCGATCATCTTCTGCATTTTCAGTTTCTCAATCAGATACTCTGCTGCAATCTTTCCTATGTTGCCAATACCGGGTAAGCCGCCAATAAGTATCGGGCTGTTCAGTTTTGGTTTTTTATATTGATTTACTATTATCTTTTCCACTTTTATCGCCATCCATTAATTTCAACCTGTACTTCTGGAATTTATCTGCCGGTGAATATTTCGGCGGGAGCGCAAATTCAGTAGCCGAACCGCATATGGGGCAGACCACCTGCATCGTGTAGTGCCCATTTTCGATACATTTCCTTATCAGTGAGTGCATAAATTTACTGTTTTCTTGTGAATTCGAAGCTTACCGAGTTCTTCTTTGCAGCATCAGTTATTGACTGTACAGATTTCTTAAGCAAATCTTCGGCCGTCTTATAATCTTTTTCAGTTACGACCAGCCGGTATTTTGGTGCCCCTGCATACTGGATTGTAACCCCGGGAAGCATGCCCTGCACAATTGTTTCCCTGACGGATTCCACGCCATTCCCGGCGACAGAGTATGCCTCTATCATCCCGTTGATCTTTACATAGGGTGTGTTGATGTTCTCCTTGGCCACCTTGATCATTGCATTCTTCCATTTGGCCCTGACATCCGGCATCCAGTTCTCGTTGGAAGAAGCGTCCTCAAACGCATTGTAAAGGGTGCCATAGGTCTGCCTGAGTTCGTCCGCGAATTCCTTGTCGCATTCCTCTGGAGTCTTCTTGAGGGACTTTGCAACGATTTCCAGCAGCTTTTCTGATTTCTGGTCATTTTTCCACTCGGAAATCTTCTCACGCTTCTGGTGGTCATTGACTCTTTTCAGTGATAGATCCACGTATCCCCGGCTCTGGTTTACCCCCAATACCTTGCATACAGTCCTCTGGCCTTCACGCAGGTAATCACGGATATGCTTGACCCATCCGGTCGCAACCTCAGCTATGTGAATGAATCCTTCTTTTCCCGGGTATTCATCAAGCTTTACGCTTGCGCCAAAATTTTTCACTTCCCTTATGGTGACAACAACAAGGTCACCCACTTCAGGCAGTTCTTTTCGCATTAAAGTTCTCCGGTGTATTCCCCTGAGACCGCAACCGTTCCACCGGTGGGTTTAGCAATTGTAGCTCCGCATATGTTGCAGACTACAGTTGATGACACCTTTGAGTACGTTATCTGCTCGTTCCCGCAGTCCTTGCACTTTATCTTTATGAATTTGTTGCCTATGCTCTTCAGCTTTACAAACTTCTGTTCTGCCATTATTATGCCTCCACCAGTTCAAACTTCTTTGCCCTGTACGTCGGATGCGTAGAAGCTCTCTTGCACGTCTCGCAACGGAATCTGATGCTTACCCTCTTGGTAGGTTTTTCCCTGCCCTCGAATTTTGGCCTGGGGAAACCGCCGAAACCGGAAGTGGCTCTCCTGAATCTTCTCTGGCCAGCCTTGAATTCGCTTGCCTTCTTCTTCCTGACTCTTTCTACTTCATGCGGAGTGTGTTTATTGCAAAACCTGCAATACATCATCATTGTTTTTGGCATTTTCAACTAAATCACCATCATATAGGCCACTTCGGATCTGACGCCTGTCGAATCCCACATTTTTACCATCCTTAATACTTTTATCATTAAAGGGTGGCAACGGATGAAACCTACACTATCAGTCCTGATTTCAAGCATGGATATAAGTTTTTAACAATCTCCTGATTTTAAATGGGTAAATTTTTACACCTGATTCAACTTTGAAAGCATGAACAAATTACGGATGAGAAACATCGTTATTGTTGGAGTAAGTGAGGGACTGGGATCCTCTATGGTTGCAAGATACCTTGAGTCCGGCTGCAAGGTTCTGATTTCAGCAAGAAATGAGGAAAAACTAGAGAGGATCGCCGAAAAGATTGGGGGAGGCAGTAACTTGACCTATACTCCCGGCGACGTGTCGTCAAGGAAGGGCGCGGATGCTGTACTGAAGGCCGCTAAGCAGCGTCTCGGGTCCGTGGATGCGCTCGTGATACAGGTTGGCGGATATGGAGAGGACAGTATCAAGGATTACGGGATGCTTGATTCAATGCTGGAGAACCATGTCAGGATACCCATTACGGTTGTGTCCTCCGCACTCGCCGTGATGGACAGCGGGTCTTCCATCCTACTAGTCAGCAGCGCAGAAACACTGGGATACCCTGAACCAAACAAGATGTCATACACAATAGCAAAGAGCTCCCTGAACCGCCTCACTGAGTCACTTGCCTCACAACTTCTTTCATCCGGCATCAGGGTAAACGCGATTGCTCCCTCATACATTCATGGAGATGCAGGAAAATACGTTCTCGGTGCAGGCGGAAACCCTCCTGACCTTATAGCAAAAGTGGTGGACTGGATTACGGGCGATGATGCGGTTCTAATAAACGGATCAATAATTCCCGTTGATGGCGGGCACAGGTTCATGCGTTAGAAGCTACTCAGCCGCTACCTTCACCTTGGATGGGTCCATCATGTGCACATCCTGGTTTATAACAATGGATCTGACAGGTTTTGCAGAATGGGCCTTTATTATCGCTTCTATTGATCTGTCTGAATCGTTGGCAATCTGGCAGATAGCCCTTGATTCCTCCTCAGTCAATATCTTCCACGAATCTGCTGCATACTTGCCAGGCCCCTCGGAGGCATACTGAACGGTTATTTTGTGAATTTTTGAACAGTCATACATGGATATCACCTCGAAATTATCTGGTTTCAGTATCCCTTATGGATAAAATAAATTTTGGCAGGGAAAACCCGTTAGCTATGATCAACTCATACGAGCGTAACATCTTCGCTATCCACCTGGCCCACTCCCGGGACAGAGGAAATAGCCTGCTCGACCCTGTCGATCTTGCCCTCTTCGTCTGGGACAACCACCTGGATCTTAAGTGCCTTTATACCGAAGCCAATATCGTCAATTGTGACCTTGTTTACTTCACATATACCCTTTATCTTATGCACTATACCATTCTCCAAGGTCTTAATATTCATTTCCGAATCCTCTGGCAGGACCTTGAAAACAACACAAACTTCTCCCATATTAATCCCCTAAGGTCCCTGGAACCCACAGGCACTGCAGACATAATGTGTGGAATGTTCCCTGCAGTCCTTGCATCTGCCTATGACTTCCTCTCCACAGTTCGGGCAATCAAAAATCGAGTAACCGACTTCAACAAGCCCTATTCCGCAGGATGTGCACGTGTCTTTATACTTCATTTATGATCATTTCCAGAAGCTGATTTCCCTGACAGGAATACATAAATTATTGCCTGTCGTAGAACTGATGCTCCGAATAATCGGATATAAGAAAGATATATAACAGTTCCTAATCCCGAATGCGGATTGCATCGGATGATATGCAGCAAATTTTTGATTATGCTGCCGACGTAATGCGCATTTTCCTAACTGTTCGAGCATTTACATAAAGTATGTATATGTGTATTGATTGTTATATAATGGCATTAATCCGGCCCGTAGTTGCCAGGGGGATACTCAGGACCATGAAAATGTCCTCTGGTTCAAGGATGCCATTAATCGCGGGGCATAAGCTTCTTTATGAATGCAACCTGAGATGCAAGATGTGCCCGTTCTGGAGAAGAGAGGACGAAAAGCTTCTTGACATTGATGAAGAGGTCAAGATGATGGAGTCGCTGAAGCGAGCTGGCGTTTCTTTCCTTGGATTTGAAGGTGGCGAGCCGCTCCTGAGAAATGATATCGGTGAAATACTTAATGAATCATTCAGGAGATTCCACACCTCCATGGTCACTAATGGCTGGCTGCTCAAACAGAAGATCAGGAGTATAAGCGATGACCTGAACTACCTGTTCGTTTCCCTGGACGGCATAGGTGATGTGCACGACCGGCTCAGGGGAGTACAGGGATCGTTCAGGAAAGCGGTGGAGGGCATTGAGACTGCCAGGGATTATGTCCATATGGCAATAAGCTCAACCATAACAAAGGAAAACATGGATCAGGCAACTGACCTGGTAAACCTCTCAGTAAAGCTAGGAGTCAGCATAAATTTCCAGATAGCCTATGACTATTCCACGGCAGACCCCATGTCACCTGAAAGAAACAAGCTCAGGGACACCATAGCGCTGCTTCGGGATTACAAGATAAGGGGATACCCGGTTCTTAATTCAAAGGAATACTTTGATGCTCTGCTCAACTCCTGGTACGGGACAGAGAAGTGGATATGCAAGCCATGGCTCACGGTCAACATCGACCCGTCCGGCAGGATAGTTCAACCCTGTTACGTGCTTAACGAATACGAGGGCACCGAAAAGGTCTGGGAGGTGGACCTCAGGAAGATGTGGAATTCATATAACTGGGAGCCTTATGAAAGCTGCAACAAATGCGCCCTTGCTTGCTACCTTGAGCCGTCCCTTTTCTCCTGGAAGAATCCGTCCATGGTAAAGGAACGGATTATCGACAGTATGGTATCTTACATAACAGGTGGGCTTTCCTGAATACGATCGCGTGCATGTGAATATACCTGCACAGAAGGAGCGATTATCCTGTGGAAAGGATCTGGATAGAAATTATCTATACAGACCTGATACGGAAACATGGAAGTGTCTGTCACTTTTTATCAAAACGGAAAGACGAACCGGGAAAATCTTAAGAATGCCTTCGTGGCATCAACAGATCCACCATACGTTGGTCTGATCCTCAAACCTGGGGTGGGAATCTGGGAATATATGAAAGACCATGACGACTTGATATTCAACCTGCACGATTCGAGCGTAACAGCCGAAATTAAGTACAGAATTGACGTGGGAGAAAACTCCATATTTTTCCTGACCAGCGAGAACAAAAAGTTCTCCGAGCTGGTGTGATTGATTCAGATGAATACATATATATTAATCACGAGGGAGACTGCAACAAAAATTGCAAAATAACCGATGTTCCACGACATGACCTTTGATCCGTCAAGCGGAGGGAAAGGTATCATGTTGAAAAGCGAAAACCATAGATTAATGACAGCGGCAAAGTAGAAAACCTGCTCCATCAGCGATCCTGCCTGAGATGCAAAAAATATCCCGAGAAAAACAATTCCCAGCACCAGGTTTGTCATCGGGCCAGCTAGTGCCGTCTTTCCCATCTGATCCCTCCCATATATTCCGGAGATATTCACTGCACCAGGGGCGGCAAATATGAAGCCGATCAGGGATGTCAGCAGGGCCAGGACTATGCCAAATGGCCACATCCTGAAATATGCAATGCCGCCATAACTTCTTGCCACATAGCGATGGGAGAGCTCGTGCAAAAGAAATGCGGTGACCATACCTATGAATGCCTCCAGCAGGTAAACGACTGTGTCGTACCCATTGAGGGGCGCACGGCTCTGTATGGAATTATAAATGAAGAAGGCAAGCGTAAGGGCACCGACTGAGATGAGTATATCCCTTGTCTCCTCCCTGCTGGTGGATGTGAAGTAACCCCTAAACATGCCCGGATCTCCCGCCAGCATTGACAGTGGACACGTAATTCATTAACGCGATTACATCCATTGCCTCTGAAATGCCAGTGTTTAGCTTGCATGCTACCCTGAATGGGTCATGGTCAACATCCTGCTTCAGGGCTGTCTTGAGCAACTTCTGCAGGTCTTGATCCTCTATTTTTGGTTTCCTGACGGTCGAAATCTCCTTTTTAATGTATGCGTATATGTTCTTGGCTATTACCGCGTCTCTCCTGGCCATGTTGTTGTAAATTACGCTTATATTAAGTTCTCCTATGCTGTTCACCCTTGTCTTCTTGCAGACCTTTTGTATTATATCCCTGCTCAGCACCTCGTATTTCTCGTCGTTCATATCGGAATACCCGGCGTCACTTGCCAGAAATGAGAAAACATCCTCAACAGCGTCAATGGGAATGTCAGCAGTGGAAACGGCATCTTCAGTAGAAAAGCGCTTTCCGATCTTGTATTCAAGTTTCAGCAGCCGCTCCACATAACCCATCACTTCCTGTGACTTCTTTACGTGGTTGATCTCCTCCATGAATTCGCTGAATGCTTCTGGGCTGACCAAAGAACCGTGGTATCGTCCGACTATTGATTCGGCTGCTTCATATTCCCCTAGATTGATATAGCTACGGACTATAAAGTGAATATTTGTAGAGTCCACATACTCCCTGTTCTGTTCATAGAATTTCCTGATCTCAAGAAACATGTTCTGCTGATAGTATATCCTGAGGAGGTTGTCAACAACAGCAAAAATTGCCTCACTCGTCTTAGCATGCCTCAGCGCTGAATGAAGAACCTCGATGGACTCGTGAAACTTCCCCAGTTTTTCGTATGCGCTGGAAAGTTTTACGAGATTCTCAATGTTATCCGGATAATTTTTTTGAAGGTTTTTCATTATCTCTATGGCTTTCTCGTATTCATTGGACTCCATCATCCTGTCCGATATTATTTTCCCAAGAAAGAGAAACCCTTCATGCTGGTATATCCCTATGAGAATGTCACGCACCTCCCTGTTCATCCAGAGGACGCGGGAAATATAGGCTATGCGTTCTTCATCCTCTTTCGTCTCCACACGTATCTTCCTGAGGAGGTCTATTATCTTCTGAACTTCCCCTGTTTTGTAGTAAAGTTTCAGCTGCGACATGCCGTTCTGGTCAGAAGCGCCTATGAGTCTTCTGGCTTCATCAAAATTCTTTGTTTCAATTAGCGTTTCAATGTAATTGTCGATCCTTTCCTGGCTGTACCCCTTAGCGACGGCCATATCATAGTAAGAGAGAGCGTCCTTGAAATCGGAACGGGAGTAATACCAGTCTCCTATCATTACTTCCACAGCGCCGCTTCCGACCTTTTCCCTCTTCTCGATGAGGAAATCAATAACTGAATCCTGCATTTTCAATGCATTCAGTATTTCCACGTGCGCCTTGATATCCTCGGCAGTTACGGAAGAAGCTTCCACGATTTTCCTGGAATACTTGACCGCGTCATCGTATGACGAATTCTCCAGCATGCTGTCCCTGAGAATCCTGAGAAACCAGATGTTCCGGATCTCCTTTCCGGACAGGGTTTTTATCATCCTGTCCCTGAATGGCAGAGCCTTGTTTTTCTTTATGTATGAATTGATAAATTCAAAATCTATGGATTCTTCCCCACCTATCGCAACAATGAGCTCTATTGATTCAAGAGCACCTTTTTCATCGTTTCCAGAAAGAAAAATTTTTGTCTCCAGGTCAAAGAAATCGGCATTAGAGAGCATGGATATAGCCCGAGATAATGATTTGGAAGCCTGGGACGTGTCTCCACCCCTGAAAAGTAGGAAAGCTTCCATGTAGTTAAAGAACGGGTCCCGGTTCCTGAGATCCTCCATCGAGCGCAGTTGATCCCTGGCCCTGTCAAGGTAACCATTGATGATAAGCGCCTTCACACCTGGAAAATGAAATTGCGGAAAGATCATAATGTCCTTGGGCAGCTTCCCGGAATTTATTTCAGATATGGTATCCACTATGATCTGTATTCGCTTATATTTAGAATTTGATATGAATTTCCTGATTACATCAGGTACTACCTCAGGAGACCTGTTCACGTTGTCAAAGGTCACGATTGCAATTATTGATAAAGGCGGTAAGCCTGTTATTATTTCCGGCAAGCTATCGTTTACGACTATGCGCCTGCCGCGGAGGTTCCCTATGACCATGTCTATCATGGGCTTCTTTGCCTTGATGGATGAAAGTGTTCCCAGCAATGCCTGAATTTCCCTGTCCTTGTTCAGGCTGGAATATATTGAGTCGATGAAGTGTTCAGAATCAAGTATTTCAGGGCTTGATGATACCATGTTCATTGCGTTTTCCAGCTTCCCTGTGTAGATCAAGCTGGCTGCAACCATCCCGGAAAACTTTGCTTTCACTTCCCGGCTAGTTACCGTGGATATCCTTGAAAGGAATTTTTCGTAGTCGTGCCTGTTATAGAGGTCGTTCAGTATAAAGGATATAGTGTCAGGATCGTCTGGAGTGAATGCCAGTATATCCTCGGCGGTGTTCAGTGCCTCGGTGATCTTTCCGAGTTTCAGGTTAATCTCCATCAGGAGTTTTGAAAAATCTAGGTCTTTTACTGGAGAATTCTGTTCCCTTATGTCCCTGTAGGCCTCATCAAACATTGAAAGTTCTATCTCCGCCCGGATCTTCTTGATCATTTCCTCCTTGGAGCACAGAAGTTGCTTGCAGAGCACATCGATCCACTTTATCATGTCCTTAAGATTGTGGAGGTCCTCGTTTATATCTATCAGTCTTCTAACTGAATCGTAATCATCCCTGAATTTTGAGTTGATTGTCGTGAAGACGTCAAGTGCAGCCTTGGGGTTGTTTGAGAGATACAGAGATTCGCCCAGAGCAGTCATCAGTTCGTGATCCTCCGGATATTCCGAGAGGGCATGCCTTGCTATCTCGGAAGCCAAGGGATAGTTCCCTGAAGCCATGCTTTTCTTGATCAGTATCAGGAAACTGTCCACATCCTCGATCTCATCATAGTTCAGCTGCCCTATTACCTTCGACATCTTGCCAAGCTCACCGGTTCTCTGGTATGCGTTGATAAGCTCAATCAGGTAGGTTATGGATTTATCCCGCTTGCATACCTCCTCCAGGAATTTGGAAAGGTCATCGTACCTGCCTCTTGACTGGAGATTCTTTATAATCGTGGAGTTCACGTCGTCGTCAAGATCGCCCTCCAGATACCTCGAGAACATCTTATGGTCATACTTCCCGCACAGCGAGAAAAATATTGCTGGCTTGGTTGGATCCGAAATATTATTGTATGCGTTGAACAGCCTGGCGTCAGTGTCTGCGTCCTGGCAGAAATCGCTGTCATTGTATACCAGTTCCACAAAGGAATCCGGTTCTGCAGGGTTATATATTGATGCTGAGTAGAAAAGTTTCACGTCCCTGTTGTCCGGGGCGAGTTTCATCAATTCCTGTGCCAGGCCGGCAGTTCCGGGTGAGCTAAGCTTCTGGACACTGGCAATGAGTTTCTTAATGTCCTGCGGAAATTCCGGGTACTTCAGATCGCTCTGCGATGGCGGGGAGTTCTCGAGCTGCCTTACAAGGCTGAGAATCCGGTTTTCCTTCTCCTGCCTGCTCCTTGATGAATAGATTTCCTGGAAGATCTTTCTAAGCTCTTCGCCATAATGGAGTTCTGGATCGGCGTCTGGCATCTTAATCCTAGATTATTAAAGGTATAATATGCTTGTCTAATAATATGGAAATTCATGAAAACCTTCACCGATAAAGCAGGCTTTTCAATATTATGCGGTATGGTTAAATAGTTTTTTACAATTTGTCAGCGAAACGAATATGCCTAAACCCACAATCAACGTAATTAAACCACTGGATGTGCTGAAAAATTCAATAGAAAGGAATGTTCTGGTCGACGTAAAGGGAAACAGAGGATATTCTGGCATATTGGAAGGATACGATGTTTACATGAACCTTGTTATCAGGGATGCCGGTGAGGTTATCGGTGGCGAGACAAAGGGAGTTCATGAAAGAATTCTTGTAAGAGGGGACAATGTGATATTTGTGTCTCCATCAAAGAGTGACTGAATATGAGTACTGGAACTTATTCAATGGGAAAAATGAACAATAAGAAGGTTCATATTACCTGCAGGAGATGTGGTCACCATACATACCACATCAGGCAAAAGAGGTGCTCTCACTGTGGATTTCCCGCAGCAAGAACAAGATCTTATAACTGGGCAAAAACCAAGTGATCACTGCGCTGTAGTTGGCGTGATTTCCAACGAGCAGGCTTATGGCTACCTTGTCAGTTCCCTGAAATCGCTGCAGCACCGCGGGCAGGAAAGTGCCGGAATAGCAGCTTACGACGGCAGCATGATGAAGCTGAAGAAGGGAATGGGGCTTGTAAGCGATGTTTTTAACGAGAAGGAGAACCCAATTTCGGGTAACGTGGGAATAGGACATACACGATATTCTACAATGGGAACAAAAACCCTGGAGAATGCAGGTCCATTTGTTGTTTCCAGCGCATCCGGCTATCTTGCCATATCCCATAACGGAGAGATAACAAATGCAGAGCAGCTCAGCGAGGAACTCAAGAAGAGAGGGGCTACATTCTCAACTTCCTCAGATACTGAAGTAATGCTCATGGAGCTTTCCAAGGAGATAGCGGAAAACGGCGTTGCGAATGGAATGAAGATCGCTATGTCGAAGCTTAAGGGAGCTTATTCCGCTGCATTCATGATTGATGACAGGCTTTTCGCCATCCGGGATCCCATGGGAATAAGGCCCCTTATTCTTGGAAAGACCGGCAATACGTACGTTGTTGCCTCTGAAAGCTGCGTGATGGATGTGCTTGGAGGGGAAACCATAAGGGATGTACTTCCCGGTGAGGTCGTGGAAATAACTCCCATCGGACCGAAAAGAATTTTGATAGCGTCTTCAAGGGTGGAAGCGCATTGCATGTTTGAATATGTCTACTTTGCCAGGCCAGACAGCATAATAGACAACATAGAGGTCTTCGAAACCAGAATCAAGCTTGGTAGGGTGCTTGCCGATGAAAGCATGGTAGAGGCTGACGTTGTAATACCGGTGCCTGATTCGGGAAGGGCCCAGGCACTGGGTTATTCCCAGAGGTCGGGCATTGTTTACAGCGAGGGCCTAATAAAGAACAGGTATTCCGGCAGGACCTTCATAATGCCTTCGCAGGTTCAGAGAACCGCATCTATAAAAATGAAGCTGAATGCGATCAGGTCGGTAGTAGAGGGAAAGCGTATAATACTTGTGGACGACAGCATAGTACGCGGCAATACCATGAGGCATATCGTGATGCTTCTGAGAAAGGCCGGCGCTACAGAGGTACATGTCAGGATAGGATCCCCGGAAATAATTGCACCCTGCTACTTTGGAGTTGACATGAAAACGAAGGATCAATTCATAGCAAGAGGGAAGACTAACCAGGAAATAACAGAAGAAATCGGTGCAGATTCCCTGGCCTACATTTCAATTGACGGTCTGGTAAAATCCATAGGAATGCCAAAGCAGAATCTTTGCCTGAGCTGCCTGACTGGGGAATATCCAGTCAACATACCAGGAGAGAAATATCTATACCAGAAAGACCTTACAAATTACTGACCGGACTTAATTTCCTTCATCCTCTTTTCCAGCTGTTTCTTCATCAGGTCTATGTCCATTTTTGTGCCAAGGAAGTCCGCCTTTGACGTTATGGCTATCTTGTTTGCAATGGCTCTTGAGGCTTTACCCCTCAGGGATGGCTTAAGGGGAGAAACATCAGGATGCTTGAAGATAACGCCGTGCTTCGGCGGTGGCGAGCCGGTTGTCATGTGCTTGAAGAATGCGGTTTCTGCACCAAGCACCTGAATAGTGCTTGACGGATATTTGACAAGGTTCTTCAGGCCACCGCTTCTGGACAGGATTTCCAGGGTAAGATCCTGACCTACCAGATCTGACGTGTTCTGCATCACCTTCCTTATCTCCACGTTCAGGTACTCCGAAAGCGCAGAACGGTACTTGCAGAGGCCTATTCCAGTAGACCATAGTTCCCTCAACACAACGGAATCCTCAGTTCCCTCTTTCATCCTGTCCAGGTTCCTCGAAAAGAATGCGCAGGGATCGTCATCATGATATGTAATGCCAGACAGTGTAGCAAACGGCATGGCGCTTTCCAGATACGTATTGATGATACGGTCGAGTTCGGACTTTACCGCATGAAGCTTAATAACTACCTGATCGCCCGCGAATTCTTCCTTTATCCTTTTTCTTCCGTAGTTGATAAGGACTTCCCTTAAACTGGGTATTTTTCCCGAACCCGGCTGGGATGTCTCTGGAATAACTCCCGCCCTGAGATCGTCCATGATCTGGATGTAGTTTGCTTCCAAATTTGTGTACGGCAGAAGGTCCCTGCCTGACTTCCTTCCGTACCACATTATTTCTCTCTGGTTTTGCTTCATTTTCTACAGTAACCTTAGCCTTAGGAGATATAAGGATTCTGTCAAAGTCGACAACCTTTAGATCGCTGACTTCATCGAATGACACCATCATCTTTCCTGTTCCCACTACGTAATTATCCTCGGAAACCACGCATACCCGGTCTCCCCTTCTTGGCTCACCTACGATGGCCTTGATCCCGCCGGGAAAGAGATCTGAACCATGTGCAATATTTTCAAGTGACGAATTCTTTACAACTACCTTCGGGTAACTCCGGAACAGGAATTCAACCGGCAGAAGTATTTCAGAAAACTTTTTTCCGGAGGACTGGGTGCTGAGGTAGACCGCATCCTTAAGCATCTGCAACGTCACCATCCTTTCCTCGTTGAAAGGGCCGGTCGCCGTTCGCCTCAATTCTGCCATCTGAGCGCCACATCCAAGTACATACCCAATGTCTGTGCAGAGAGTCCTGATGTATGTCCCGGACTCGCATCTTATCCTGAGAAGCGAGAGCCTCCCTCCGTATTCCATCAGATCTATTGAAAAAATTCTTCTTACCCTTACTGTCCTTGACACTGCCGATCTTACCGGGGGGAGCTGGTAGATGTCAGTGGTGAATTCGGACAGTACCTCCCTGAGCCTTGCCTCGGATACCTCGGAGTATGTCCTTAAGACACATATGTACTCCTTTGGCTCCTCATGCGCTATTTCAATAAGCTTCGTCGCCCGGCCGATTGCCATCACCAGCACGCCTGAAACGTTGGGATCGAGTGTGCCTATGTGACCTACCCTATCAGTGCCAATTATTTTCTTGACCCAGAAATCCACCTGATGACTGGTCGGCCCCTTGGGTTTATCTATTACAATGAATCCTTCCGGATCATTTCTTTCCGCCTGACGATATTCTGTCATATAATTCATCCGCTATTTCCTGAGCGCTTCTGCTTCCCGAGTCTATAATCAGGTCGTAGATATCCGTTCTGGAATAGTCAATATCATAATACTGCTTGTACCTTTTCATTTCAGATTGTTCTCTTGCCCGTATTTCAGCCCTTACAGTTTTTTCCGGAAGGTTTTCCCTGAACATAACCCGTTTTACCCGAACATCCTGCGGGGCTTTAACGAAAACCTTGAGGGCATTTATGCCATTGATGAAGCACAGCCATCCCGACAGCCTTGAATCTACCACCATGTTCCTGTTCTTTCTCAGTGTGTCAAGGAGCAGCCGGTCAAGATCCTTGTCTATATTCTCTTCCTTCTCTGCTAGAGCACCGAATTCATCAACTGTCATGCCCTTCTCCTTAGCGAGGTCCCGGAAGATGTCTCCCCCGGAAATGTAAGAATATCCCAACTTGGTGGAGGCCAGCCTGGCAATGGTTGATTTGCCGCTCCCGATTTCGCCACTAATCGTTAATAGCATCAATCTCTCTCTTCTCGTACTTTCTTAGTTTGAATGTGAAGTCTATGTATTTTATTATCATTGTTGCAAAGTAGCCTATCACCAAGCTTGCTATGAAATATATCCCGATCCAGTATGGTGCTATGAATATCTTGGCAGTGGCCAGATTTATGTCTGTGTCCCAGGGTGTCGCTATTATCTGGTACGGCAGGGCAGATATGTAGACAAAAAGCCACATATATATCAGGAAAATGAAAACTGTCAGGATCATCAGTGGCTTCATCGTATTCATGGAAAGCTGCTGCTGCTCCATGGTGACGTCCATCCTCATCTTGTTCAGCTTCGCGAGCCTGTCCTTCTGGTTTGCCCTGAATGCCTCCCTGTAAACCTTGTTGAAAGCCTTCATTCGGTTCTGGGCCCTTCCCATGCTAATCCAGTCTGTGAAGAAGTAACGGGGGACTGAGGTGATCAACCCTATGAGTATGCCTACAAGAAATAGCGTCATGAGGGGAGTTGTGTAATTAAAGCCTATCACCGGCATGAGAACCTTATTCATCATTGCACCGATGGCGTTCCTTATTGATATGTCAGAAACCAGCACAACCATCATTATCATTATGAACAGATACACCATCTGAAAGCTCATCGCTTTCTTCATGGCTTCCTGCGAACTTGGCTTCTGAGGGCTTGTCTCAGTCAACTACCATCAACCTCTTTACTATATTATCTGCCGCTATTTCTGGTTTGCCTTCTGGATTTTCTATGAAATTAACGGTAGCGCCGGAGAAAACTGCATAGGCGGCTGCGAAATACCTGTTGATCTCCTGATGTTCCCCGATGGCTTCAGCAGAATCCTCGTCCCTGCTCCTCGAACTGTCGTTCCTTCTTCTCTGTTCTATGAGCCGGGAATCCGCTTCGATTAGGAAATAGGATGATACCTTAAGTTCCCTGAGAACCCATTCAGGCAAACCGGGAAGATACCCCTTCGGGCTCTTTATGGCCATGTGGGTGTCAATGATGACATTATCCATCCTTCCTATTGCATTGGAAGCTTTTTTCTGCAGGTTGATCTGGGTATCGATTCCAAGCTTCCTCAGCCCATCCCTATCCTTGACGAGGTTTATCTCCCGTGCCATCTCAAACATCAGTGTTCCGAAATTTATGATGTCGTACTGCGTCTTTCTTGAAACTAATTCCAGTACTGTTGACTTTCCGACACCAGCGACTCCTGAAATGACCACTCTCATTCAAGAACCTCCCGCGAAGAACTGTCTTATGACCGGATGCATCTCCATCAGTTGCTCCCTGCCCATAGCTTCGTATGTCTGTATGACTATGCCTACGGCAAGCAGGAGACCTGTTCCGCTGGTATCGCCAACAGTGCCTATCAGGTTTGCGCTTGCTGCAAGCAGTCCCACAGCGGCACCACTGAACACGGTAATCGTTGGTATGTATTTTGAAAGCACCTTTTCCATTACCTTTGGATCACGCCTGAAGCCGGGGATCTGCATGCCGCTGGACTGGATCTGCTTAGCGACGGAGCTGGCCCCCATGTTGGTTGTCTCGATCCAGAACTTAGCGAATATGACCGATGCTACCACCATGAATAGCACAAACACCAGTATGTGCACTCCCTCTTCCCATGGAGCATGCCCCAGAAGTATGCTCTGGCTGGATGCCGGCTGCAGGATAGGAAACAGCCAGTCCGACAGTCCGTTTGGGGTGAAGAGGTAGAATGCCAACCCTCCGGTTGGCGTTGTACTCTGCAGGACGTTTGACCCGTAGCTAGCAATCATGGCTGCGCTCGGATATGATCCGAGAAGCGCATTGTGGCCGAGTATGGGTATCTTGCTGAGTACAGGGCTGCTCCAGAAGAGCAGTGTCCACATAGAAACGTTAGCAAGCAGGGCAGTAGCCAGAATCACGGGTATATTGGAAGCATAGAACAGCTGGATGGGATAACGCCCCCTGGCACCCCTGACCCTTTCATGAGCTATTGGCAACTCTATCTTGCTGCTCTGGAAATATGCAACTATAAAGAAAATAAGAAGCGTGCCGACCAGCGCAATCATTGGATTTGGCTGCTGGAAAAGCACCTGTACGCCTCCGTTACTGTACATATAGCTTGCGGAGGAGTGAGTGATTATGTATATCATCTTTGGCAGCGCTCCCGCCGGGGTGTTAGTAGTAATATTCAGAGGGAGGCCCGCTGTCTGTGGGAGCCAGTTGAATGTCCCGGTGAAAAGCTGCTGAGACACTCCAGCTGCTATAAACAGGGAAATTCCTGACCCGATTCCGTATTTGGAAACAACCTCATCCATCAGGAATACAAGGTACGAACCAAGGAAAAGCTGCAGGATTATGATTGTCTGCGAAAGGAATTCCCCATACCCGGGTATAGCGGCATTTATAGACGATACCAGACCGGCGTCAGGCACAAGATACCCGAAAGCCTGTGGTATTGCCTCAACGAATATCATTACGATGACAAGGAGCTTCTGGGTACCCTGGTATATGGCTTTGTCTTCGGAGTTCTGCAGGTCGATGTTGAATATCTTTGCTCCGGCAAACAGCTGCATAACTATGCTTGCTGTGACTATTGGCCCTATTCCCAGATCCATCAGGGAACCGGACGCACCGGCAAAGATAGCCCTGAATGACGCAAAAACATCAATTGTCTGGGATGCGTTCAGCCCGTAAATGTAGATATTGGTAAGAGCAAAATAGAGAATCACGACAATCGCGGTCCACATCAATTTGTACTTGAATTCAACGTGACCCTTTGCCTTCTTCACGGCCGGAAGTTTGGCAGTAAGTCCCTCAATGCCGTAAAGCTTGCTCTTCTTTGGTCCCTTGTAACTTACTATGAGGTATGTTATGTAAAACAGCGGCGAAACAAGGAGTGCGGCGATAAAGAGCTTGAATCCCGTGTAACCGCTAAAGTAATAAAAACCTGCAATGACAAATGCAAATATTATGATGATGGGAATTGCTGTACGATTATTCCGCTGTATCTCCGCCGCCATTTACCTCTACCGTAGTTCCGAAAGTGGAAAGCTTACTTATAGCCTTTTCCGTTGCTTTCTCGACCTTTATGACACATTTTTTG
>JAMDAM010000025.1 GCA_023484805.1 Thermoplasmatota archaeon
AAGCGGCGGCCCTGTTGTTGCCTTTCCACCCTCTACCATTGTACTAACTGATTGTGCCATAAATTATCCTCTATATGCCACGGCTTATAGCCAATCGGTTTTTTAACTTTGTGATTCCTGCAGCAGTGTTTCGTGATCCCATTGTTTTTCCGCATCTTCCATCGCTGAATTGCAATTGAGTACCTTGAAACGGGTTTCATGTACCAGACACAACCACTTTGGTCCAGACCATCCCACTCTCCAGGAGCGGATCAAAGAGTAGATAAACAAACTGCGTATGCATAGATTATGAGGCAAAAGCTGATCGCAGGTATTCTTGTGGCTGCTTTCCTGCTGTTCATTTTTCTTTGTCCCATAATCCCTGCTTCTTCCCCATACCCGGGTATAATTCAAATACCTGGCCAAATCCAGTACCATTATTATAAGTCTATAAGCGGGCTATTTTTGCCCTATGGAACGAGCTTCTGGAACGGTAAATACTACTTCCACCCTGCTCCTTTCTGGGGAATAATAGGCTGATCCCCACGCGGGCACTGTCTACTTCTCCAAATAAGCAGCATCGATCCTGATGCCATGAGAATAATTGCATGGTGATGAAACATATCTATTCCTGCCAGATGCGATCTCCATTCAGTTCTACCTGAGTCTGCAGAACACAATTCCCTTGCCCGGATACATCTATACTGGAATGAAAGAATTATTTTACCTAATCATAATAAGCCACTGGGTTAATTTCTTGAAAGTAGACATAATCGAAGGACGAAAGATCGATGCTTTTCCGCAATCCACAAAAGTCCTTGTCGATATTTTCAGGTCAACCTCAACAATGCCCCTCATGATAAGGAATGGCGCGAAATACATCATACCAACCAAGACGGTGAAGGAGGCAAGATTGATTAAAAAACGAAATCCGGAATACATTCTAGCCGGAGAGAGGCTGGGCAGAAGGATGCCTGGTTTTGACTATGGAAATTCCCCCTATGAAGTGTGGGAAGAGGATTTCAAGGACAAGATTGTTGTTTTCACGAGCACCAACGGAACAAAGGTTCTCGACAAGATCAGGGACTCGGGAAGAATATTTATTGCGTCCTTCATCAACATATCAGCCACCGTAGATGCGTTATCCGATGAACCATATGTATCAATAGTGGTATCCGGACGTCCTGATGGAGTGGCGGACGAGGATCACTACTTTGCTGAATACCTCAGAGCAAGGCTCACGAAGGATCCTGCCGATATCAATTCATACCTGTCAAGAATTAAGAAGTCCAAGGGAGCAAGAAGACTAAGAATGATGGGAGCCAGGGAGGACATCGAGTATTCACTTAAGGTTGACTCGGTAGATTTTCCAGTGGTTTTCGAGGAAGGAAAAATCATCAGATCTCAATGAAGTCTGATTGGGTTAAATGTTTTCCCCTGCTGACAGCCAGATTTTCCAGCAGACGCTCCGCATACTTCAGTTTTTCAGCCTTGGTAACCGGATCACCACCGGGCTTGCCCGTCGGATGCACGAAATCGAAACCAGTTAGGGTTATGGATCTTGCCCCGGCCTGATCTGCCAGGTATGCAGCCCTGTCTCCGTCTGTGAACCCCCCAAAATTATATATCATGCCGAAGGGAGCGTTCTGGGTTGTGCAGAGCACCTCTCCGTTTATATCCGGAAGTATCCTCCTGACGTTTTCCCTGTTGTCTCCATGGGCGTGAACCACGAGCCTTGATCCCTCCTCCTGGCATTTCCTGATCAGAACGGCATCGCCATCCAGATCGGTAACGATAACATCCGGAGGGCCAAGAACACGGTAGTAAACCGACAGGGCGCTGTCTGCCACAAAATAAGTTCCCCGGTGTGCATTTTCAAGTATAGCCGACAGATTGGGCCCATTGCCTACAACCCGGATATCCTTCCCGATAAATTGACGCCTGAAGGAAAAAGAACTGCATTTTACCTTGGCAAGATCATCGAGAAGAAGGGAGGAGAGAAAGTCATCGTGTGGATTGAATCCGAAGTGTGTACAGATTTCTTCATACCACGGAAGCCATTCAGAATAGTTCATCTACATCAGCACCATTTTTTCCCACGCGGCAATAGCTGCAGCCTTACAGGCATTTATACTGTGCTCTCCAGTGGTTTCCAGCCGCCTATCTTGTCTGGTCATCCGGCATGCCTGCTGGTTGAACCTCAGGCCTGTTTTCAGACTCCAGGGATGAAAAGTGCCTGTGAAGAAGCGAGGCGAGTATTGCAAAAAGAATTCCGACCACCAGTATCCCTATGTCCAGTATTGCCTGGTCAAAATCTATGAAAGAGAAGACGTACCTGGCATAGTTGAACACACCATAGAAGATGAATGCCATACCGAACACGAAGAATGCCGTTGACCACATCCTGGCTATCCCCTCCTTCCGTCCGATATACATCTGTATAACCAGGCCGACAATCCTGACGAAGGTGGATGCGTAGACCCACCATACCATTCCGGACAGGAATATGAGCAGTATATCCAGGAGAGGAGCGTTGAGTGTCCTGACTCCTGAATACGTGAATCCGAGGCCTGACAGTATTATCAGTGCGGACACAAGATAGGTGATGAACGTTACCCTCGTATCGTTTGCATACTGCTGCATCGACCTGATTGTCCACTGAATCTTCCTACCGATCTCAAAACCTCTTTCCACAAAATACGATCCGAGAACCAGGGTTACCAGAGTGATCGCCCCCTGGTTGGGGTTCACGCTTATCTGCTTCAGGGCAATGGAGGAGTAGAAGATGAAAGCAAGCGTTGCAAGTCCGTATGTGAGCAGAACCAGGCCTATGGGTATCAGGAACTTGCTCACGAGCTTCTTGTCCTTGAGTGCCTTAACGATATAGTAATAAAGAGACTCAATGTTCTGGTTATGCCGGACAATTATGTGTTTCACATACCTTATCTTGATTCTCGACGTGATCAGGGGGGTTATGTAATCGTCCTCAGCCCCGTCCGAAACAAGTACAACATCGGAATATATCCTCGGGTAAGCCATCAATATATCGAGCTGCCTGCCGATTTTCTCATCGGACTTACGGCCAACTTCATCGTCGCCTGTTATGAGTGCAATCTCAACGTCCATTCCCTCGTTGTGAAGCTCGTCATAATGCCTTATGGCTCCAAAGAGGGCGTTAGCATCAGAATCCTCCGGATCCTGAATGATAAGCTTTGATGCCGCCCGGTAACACTCCTGCCTCCCGATGATTGGACCCTCTATTCCTACCTTTTCACCGAAATCGTTATCCCTGTCCACATTGAGTATGAGAGTCTTCATTCAACCGACCATCGCAAGCCCGGGAAAACCGGGAGCAGGTTAAATACCAAATCCGGGAATATAAATTTATCCAAATTCATGAGATACGGGCTGGAGAGAAATGGATTTCCAATCATGTAGCTTATGTCTTCCTGAATTTTTCATACCAGTTTAGCGTTTCGTTGAACTGCATCAGGATGTGTTTCTTCTCCAGGAACCCATGCCCTTCCCTGGGAAACAGCAGAAGCCTCACGGTCTTTCCAAGGTCCTTGAGAGCCCTGTAGAACTGGTGATACTGCCCCACCGGAACACAGGGATCATCGACACCGTGCTGCAAGAGCACAGGTGTCTTTACTCTTTCCACGTAATTTATCGGGGAGAACTTTTCAAAGAGGTCTCTTCTGTAAGGGCTCTGCCCGTAATGGATGGAATCCCAGTCAGGGATATTGGTGACTCCATGGAAACTCATCCAGTCGGCGATTCCAAACAGTCCAACAGCCGCCCTGAACATATCGGTCTGGGTTATCGCCCACGAGGTCATGAATCCCCCGTATGACCCGCCGGTTATGAAAACAGCGTCAGTTTCCACCTTTCCTGATTTCCTGAGGAAATCTACCCCGGAAATGATGTCCTGGAGATCCATTCCACCCATGTCTCCCCGGTTCGCCTCAGCGTACTTCCTGCCTCTGCCAATGCTCCCCCTGTAATTCGGGTAGAACACTGAATACCCCTTGCCTATGAAGGGAGTGGACTTGTCCACCAGGACAACGGGTGAGAAAGAGGTTGGTCCGCCGTGCACGTTTACTATCAGCGGATTTCCCCTGCTTTCAACCTTCAGCACCCCGTATACTTCCATACCGTCAGTAGATTTCCATCTCACTACTTCTGTGTTGTATTTTTTCAGTTCCCCGAACCTGTCATTGACGGATGTGAGTTTACTGACCGAACCTGATTCAAGCCTGAACACTTCCAGTGGAGTGCCGGCATCAGTATAGGAAAACACGTGATCTTTTCCATGAAGCGAGAATTCTGGTGCCGCAGGGGGATACACTGTCCCCTCGGAAGACCATGAGTATTCCCATTTCCCATTATAAGTGGCGAATCCCGCAGAACCATCCCTCGTCCAGAGGGCGTGAAGGATTCCGTCACCCGACCAGTGAAAATCGCAGTAGCTCCTGTCATGATTTTCCGTAATGTTCAAAGTTTTTCCGGTCACAGTATCCGCGACCAGTATATCTCCCGAGACCACTCCCCGATCACTCCACAGTGACTCAAGGAAAGCTATTTTCCTGTTATCGGCAGAAATCCTTGGCCTGGCAACTGTGCGCCACTCCGGAGTATATATCTTCTCAAGATTGTTATCGCCTATCCCGAGCTTATAGATGCTGGAATGGTACCAGGAACTTTCCGAGGGCAAATCTGAACCAACGAAAACTATTGTTTTCCCGGTAACGGAAAATTCCCATACCTGCACACCTTCTGTGATCCTCTGGAATCCCTGTCCCGGCCTGTAGATGTAGATTGAGGAATATTTCTGCTCCTCTTCAAAATAGAAGCCGTCATCCCCCGTCTCCTTTGCACGCTTTATCTCATCCTTTTCAGCTTCGGTCATAAGAACTGCAATGCTGCCATCATCCAGCCAGGATATCTGGCTCGGCTCGGTGTCCAGGATAATTCTTTCATCCTGGCTGTTCTCCATGTTGCATATAACAAGACTGTTGGCCTTATCCCGCTTCTGCAGATAGGCGACGCGCTTGCCCTCCGGGCTTATGGCAGGCATGTAGTTCCTTGTTTCCGCCTCGTAGAGTTCCCTGGAGAGATCCGGATTCACCAGGGACTTTATGACAATGGAACCCTCCATGGTCTTTCCCTTTTCCCTGTAAGTCCTTGATGTTGCAAAAACAAGCGTTGACCCATCGGGAGAGATTTCGGCGGAAGAAATTACCCTGAGTTCCAGATAGTCTTCAACTGTATGTTCCCTGGCCATGGCTATACAATGGCAGGGTTATATTTTAGCATTTATCAGGATGGCGTCAAAATACTGAAAAATTTAACCGCTGATTGTTGCACATCGACATGAGTTACATTTTTAATAGAGAGTTGAGTAATGTATCTATGATAATCAGGGAAATTGAGTACCTCGACCGGAAGCTTATGATAATGAGGGTTCCGAAACGTGTTTCTCCAGCCGTTTCTGCAATTTCGGTTTCCGCAGCCAACGCTCCGCAGTATGGGAAGGATGTGGTGTCGTATCGCCTCTCCAATGCCTCGTCGAGATATGCCGCATGCGTACTTTACAGAGGAGTTGAGAACATCGCTCCCCCGTATTACTTCGGAAATGCTTTCTATGCCGTGTACACCGGAAAAATTAACGGACAGCCCTCTGCCTTCTGGCTAGGGTCAGACCAGGTATCTGCGGCCACTCCTCAAGGTCCGGGTTCAAATTATGCCTTGGCCCCGTTAAACCTTGGATCCAAAAACGACCTGGCCTGCTTTGTGTTCGGGGTGCCCCCACAATCAGCGATAGAGATACTGGAAGGAGGGATTCCGGATGCGGCCCAGATAAATGTCATGACCGCCTATGAAGTGACCCTAGGCTCTCCGGGCAGCTTTTGCGTGCAGTATAACCAGCAGGCGGTGAAACAGTATATCCTCCAGACAGGGTACTCGGTTACGCCTCCGCCTGATCCATTCCCTGAGAATACGGTGCCGGTTACCCCCATCCAGAAGGGTATCCCAGACAACGAGATATACACGGGGCAGTACGTGAAGGCTGGGGGGTGCACCTGAAGAGCCGGCTTTGTTCGCTGCGGAAAGGAAGCCGTACATCCAAATGGTCGCAGCATCAAGAATGCAACAATAAATATATGCGATCGAAATATCACTCATTGCGTATTAATTAAAGGTGCTTTGATGAATGCAGAAGAGTTATTGATTCCAGAGGAAGAATACCAGAAGTCGGGCGTCCACATCGGGACTCAGGTCAAGTCCAAGGACATGAAGGATTACATTTTCAAGATAAGGGATGACGGGCTGTACATCCTAAACATAAAGATGACCAACAGCGTCCTTATCACTGCAGGAAAGATGCTGGCAAGGTTCAGTCCATCGGACATACTTGTGGTTGCCCAGAGGCAATATGCATTCAGGCCGGTTTCTAAATTTTCAGAGGTTGTAAGGTCCTCAAGCATTATAGGGAGATTTATACCAGGAACGCTCACAAACCCTCAGCTTGACAGTTACAAGGAGGCAAAGGTGATTATAGCGACCGACCCTCTGGCTGACACACAGGCGGTAAAGGAGGCAAAGAAAATAGGGGTACCCATAATCGCGCTCTGTGATGCAAATAACAAGACGGATTTCATTGACCTTATCATACCCACGAACAACAAGGGACGGAGATCACTGGCCGTAATTTACTGGCTCCTGGCAAGAGAGATACTGAAGAACCGCGGGGAAATATCGAACTATTCAGAATTCAAGTATACCATAGACGACTTCGAGGCCCAGGTCTGAGCGCCATTTATGGCAGTACCATCTCCAAATGGCTCACGGCTGGCCTTTTGATTCTGTGAGCGCGTCCGCATGAATGACGCTTCCCATGCCGTGTAAGTTATTTTCTGGCATAATTAATGATGCTCGTTCCTTTTTTCAGCCGTATGTTTGCGAAGTCGCAAATTGGTTGTATATCGAATATCGCGCCTTGGATCGTTTTCATTCGCCGGAAAAAAGGTCCAGTATCCGGGATATTGAGACGTACTCAATCTTTCCTGCATGCATTCCCGCAAAGATCATGGATTTTCGCACGCCATGCGAAAGCCTTACTGCCCTGCTGACCCTGTACCATTGATCGGTTCCGGCCATTACATGTATGAGATACTCCGCATGTTCTGACATGCTTTTCCGATATGCCCTGAAGTTTGCGCCATACTTGAAGCCGGTTCTCACTATTAGCTTCCTGCTGACCAGGTCCTCGTAAACGCCGTAAGCTGCGTCCCCGTCGGCATCACTATTTCCGGTTTCGCGCCCGAGGATGTGCCTTGCTTCCATATCCGTCAGCAGAACTTTGTCCGCAAATCTTGAACCCAGCCATTCCGATCCGGGTATTGGATCGAGGTAAAACCTGCCTCCTGCCTCATGCACAGATTCCTTGCCGGGCCATGAGTACAGGGTCTCCCCCACGGGATCCGCCCTGGCGGTTGCAAAAAGGGTGATGTCGCCCTCGTCGTCCATGGTTGAATAGAGGGATGGAGCGGTTACCGCCAGTTCCTCGAATGTGATCTCTGAATTCTCACCCTTGACCCTCAGGGGATGAGTTGCCTTCCTGTCATTCTTTTTCCCGAACATGAGGACCCTACCGTCTCTCCTGACCAGCATGCCCTTTGACTTGAGATAAAAATAAATCCTGAACGTGTCATAATCATCCCTGTCCGTTATGAACGCATTCAGGATCGCAATTGTGCTCCGGTAATGGGCATTTTCAGGGACGATTCTTCCGGTGAAGTAGAGGAATAGGGCCTCATAGGGTTCAAGAATTAGGTTGTCATCAAGCACCCTGCCCACCCTGTATTTTCCGTTAAGGTAGGACGGGCTTCTGTCTCCCGGGATGTTAAAGACCAACGGGGTGCACACAGCCCTAGGCATTTTTCTTCCTCTTCGCGTAGAACCTCTGGAGAAGTTCATTGATTATATACTGCATCATTTCCTTCACAGAAGTCGCATCCCTGGAAGAAACAAAGAAATATTTTATCCCATACTTCTTTTCCAGTTTCTGGAAATCCTCGTCCCAGAGCACTGCCTCATACTTTCTGTCGAGCTTCGTGCCCGCCACTATTTTTACAGCAGGTGATTTTGACCGGTCCAGGTCGCCGAGGATCGATTCGGCTTCCGACAGCGATTTCCTGCTTGTGAGGTCTGCCGTGGTTATTATAACGTTAGAGCCGGAAACGATCTTTTCGGTATCGATCCCCTCTTCCGATTCTATAAAGAGGAGATCAGCGTTAACTCTCGATCCGTCATAATCAAGCATCAATTTCTTTCTTGCTATCTGTTTCCTCAGTCCTATTGCGGAATCAGAGTCGTAGACAATCCTGGAAATCAACGAGCTTTTACCGGTCCCGACGGCACCGATAATGCTGATTTTCCAGGTAACTCTATCCGCTTCCATCCGGGTTTGATTTCGAGGATTATAAAATACTTTTTCATTGAATTTTTCTTATTTCTTAGAATATATTTGATTTTCCAATTGGTTACTTTTATTAGAGCATTTGCAATGTTAGTGTTGATAGTTATGAATTTCAAATTTTCGGAACTCGTAGGATACATGAAACCATCGGAAATTAGGGAACTTTTGAAATTTGCATCTTCCCCCGACCTTATTTCCCTTGGTGGAGGAATGCCAAATCCGGATACGTTCCCAATAGATGAGATCCAGGAAATAATTACATACGTCCTGAAGAATTCTGGCAAATATGCGCTGCAATACGGGAACACTGGAGGGCTCAATGAACTCAGGACCGAGATAAAGAAACTCATAAAAGGCACTGAGAATATCGACTCAGAGGAAAAGGGCATAATAGTAACCTCAGGTTCACAGCAGGCGCTCTATTCACTTGGAAAGATTCTTGTTACACCGGGAGAGACTGCAATCACGGAAGCCCCGACCTACGTCGGGGCTATATCAGCATTCAATGCGAACGGCGTCGACATGCAGGGAATTCCCATGGACGAGAACGGGATGCGCATTGACCTTCTGGAAAAGAAAATCTCTGAACTAAAGGCAAAGGGGATTAAGCCGAAGTTTATCTACACAATACCTAACTACCAGAACCCTGCAGGCTATACCATGTCTCTGGAGCGCAGGAAGAGGCTGCTTGAGATATCAAACGAGAATGAGATACCCATAATTGAGGATAACCCGTACGGTGAACTGAGATACCACGGGCCGAGAATCCCGACCATAAGGAGCCTTGACAGGGATGGCAACGTGATCTACCTGGGAACACTCTCCAAGGTCATGACGCCTGGACTGAGGATCGGATACACTGTCGGACCGGTAAGCGTGATTGAGAAGATCAATATCCTGAAGCAGGCGCTTGACCTTGCGACAAACACCCTTGCCCAGTATATCGCCTATGAATACCTGAAGCGCGGCATAATATACAAGCAGGTACCGAAAACCATAAAGCTCTATAGCAGGAAACTTGACCTGATGCTGAAGGCCCTTGACGAATATTTCCCTGAGGGTTCTACATGGTCAAGGCCAAATGGCGGGATGTTCATATGGGCAACCCTGAATGAAAGCCTTGACACTACGGCAATGGTAGGAAGGGCAATAAAGAACAATGTCGCATATGTCAGCGGGTCAGCATTCTACCCGAAGGGAGAGAAAAAGAACTCCATGAGGCTCAACTTCACTTACCCAGAGGATGACCAGATCCCGGTGGCCATCGATAGGCTGTCAAAGGTCATAAGGGAAGAAGAGTCCCTTGCCGAAGCAAAGTGATTCAGTGCGTGAATCCGTGGGCCCAGAGGTCCACGAGTATTCCCATTGAAAATGCTATTATAAGAAGTGAAAGGATGCTTATGGCAATGTTGCCGTAGGTGAGAAAGAATATAATGAGCGACACCAAGGCTATACCCAGAAGCCCGTAGAGATCATGCGCCTGCCCCGTAAGAAATGCGGAGATCATTCTCCTGTTTACCTTCATCTGGCTTCTGAGACTCATCTTATACACCTAAAAAGGTGCGGACTTAATTTAAGTTTTCGCTCAAAGTATCGTTCGGCGAAATTTCACCATGCCCAATAGACGATGAAAAGAACCTTCTTTCACCCGAAAAGCTGGTCCCGGCACGTGTCAAAGCATTAGCAACGGGTCACTTATGCCCGTCCCTTGCAGACCTGATCACGATGCATTCCGAGATCTTTCCGCATGAGGGGCAGCTCGCAATAACTTTGCTGGTGAATATGCCGAAAACCGGAGACCCGGCATCCGGAGCTGAAATGAATTCATGGCCGCAGCGTGTGCATCTGAGCCACCTTGCCTTTGTTTTCATCCATC
The DNA here is from genome assembly GCA_023484805.1 of Thermoplasmatota archaeon. Lineage (GTDB taxonomy): Archaea > Thermoplasmatota > Thermoplasmata > Thermoplasmatales > Thermoplasmataceae > B-DKE. Next base: position 10,338 of record JAMDAM010000025.1, read on the forward strand.
TTTTCAGGTCACAACAGGGTATAAATGTTCCTGCATGAATCCGGCAGGCCTCATTCCAGCAGCAATACCTGCCGGAACAAAGCATTAATCACTGACATGGAATTCACATATGCATGACTACCCTGGTTGGAGGAACGTTCAGCAGGATGCATAAGGGGCACAGGATACTTCTCAAAACCGCAATCGATACAGGAGACCATGTTATCATCGGGCTTACCACAGATGACTATGCAAAGGGGAACAAGGATTACCCGGCAGTGCCTTACCGGAGAAGAATGGAGGCCCTGAGAAGGTTCATGGACAGGTATTCGCGGGATTATGAGATAGTACCTCTGGAATCCAGGAGGGGAAACTCCGATACAGTTGCGGAATACGATTGCATGGTTGTATCAAGGGAAACCGAGCGATCCGCCCTGGATATCAACAGGAGGCGCATTGCAAACGGGCTAAGGCCATTGAAGATTATCACAATCCCTTCTGTCCTTGCCGAAGACCTGTTTCCATTGAGCTCATCCAGAATAGTCTCCGGAGAGATTACACCTGGAGGCAGGAGGATAAAACCTGTCAGGATATCCGTTTCCACGAGGAATGAACTAAAAATCAATGCTGTGAAGGGCTACATATCCACATTAATGAAAAACACCAGCTACAGGAAATTCACCGAATATGACCTCCCCACGGAACAGCCCTTCGGGGATGACACGGCAAAGCTGGCTACGCAAAGGGCGATGAAGGGGCTGGACGATTTTGACTATTCCATAGGTATTGAGTCAGGGATCATCTATAATCCCATGAACCAGGCCTACTTTGATTTTCACTACTGTTCCGTGATCGACAGGGAAGGCAGGATAACCGTTGGGGTGAGCAGCGGGTTCCAGGTGCCGGAGAATATAGTTGCTCTTGTAAAGCGCGGCAGGACTGAATCCGAGGCGTACCTCAGCCTGCATGGGGAGGCTGACATAGGCCAGTCTGCAGGCATAGTTGGAAAGATATCTGGAAACAGGCTCTCAAGGGGTAGGCTTATTGAGGAGAGCGTAAGGAATGCATTCGTTCCTAGATTTTCCCCGGATCACTATCCAGAATTATTTTCTCCGTTGTGAGATAATCGTTAAGTAGTGGTATTTTATTAATCAATTGGTGAAAATAACATGGTAACCAAGGAAGAAATACTTGAGGAGCTGAAGGTTGTGTCCGATCCCGAGATCGGCATGGATATTGTCAACCTCGGCCTGGTCTATGACGTTCAGATTACGGGTGACCGCGTTTACATCAAGATGACAATGACTGCCCCTACCTGCCCGGTTACACCGTGGATCCTATCGGAGGCACAGAGGGTTGTGGAAAACATCAAGGGGGTGGAGGCTGCCGATGTTGAACTGGTCTGGGAGCCCCAGTGGAACCCAAGCATGATGACGGATGAGGCAAGAGAAGCGCTGAACATGTGAACTGCTTCTCCTCACAACCCGTTGACCAATTAAAAACATCTTTATATATATACTTTAAATAAAGCCCCTAAGTGACTTTTATGAGTGAAAGAGAAAAGATCACAATAGAAAATATCGTGGCATCTACTTCATTGGCTGAACACCTTGACCTTAGCAGGATAGCCCTTGCCCTTGACGGATCTGAATACGAGCCTGAACAGTTTCCCGGCCTTATATACAGGCTTCAGGAACCGAAGACTGCTGTACTGATATTCCGAAGCGGAAAGGTGAACTGCACTGGAGCTAAGAACCTAGCCAACGTCCAGCTTACCATACACACCATAATACAGAGGCTGAAGAAAGCTGGCATTGAGGTCTATGATGATCCGGAGATAGTTGTGCAGAACATAGTTGCCGTCTACGATCTGGAGGCAGACCTGAACCTAACGGACATTGCCATGTCCCTCGGACTGGAAAACGTTGAATACGAGCCTGAACAGTTTCCCGGCCTTGTCTACAGGGTAGAGGAACCAAAGGTAGTGCTGCTCCTCTTCGGGTCGGGCAAGGTTGTCTGCACCGGCGCCAAGGAGGAAAGTGAAATCGAGCAGGCGGTTATTAAGGTAAAGAAGGAACTCCAGAAAGTCGGCCTGATCTAGAATTTCTTGAGCAGCTCCCGGGTAAGGGAGGTTGCGTAGATCCCCTTACCGAGCGAAAAATTCAGGAGATTTTCTCCAGGCAGGGAGAAATTTTCAGGCATGAATGAAGTTATCCTGATATCTCCGCTGGAAGACAGTTCCGGATAATTCTTTATGTAGAAATCCGCGGGCTTGACCCTTTCCCCGTCCAGGATCCTGTGCTCTATCTCTCCAGCTTCATCCTCCGAGAACTCACTTTTGTAACCGAACAGCGGGATTATGGGGCGTGCCTTGTTTTCCGCCACCAGGTTAGATATCTTGTCCACGTTGAAGCGTGTCACCCTAACTGGTTCGGTTCTCGGGTTGAAGTACCGGTCAACCGGAACAACGCGATCCCCGGGAATCGGCAGTGAAGAGTTTCCGGATCGCTGGATCCGTGCCGTCAGAATCCGGTTGAAAAGGTATGACTGGTAGGCGTGGACAAACATCATTGACAGGTTTCTTGGAAGGCTTGAGAGGGCATTTTCGGCAGATCCATGCTCGGCCATGTATCCCAGCAGCGATCGCTCGTATGTAAGGTGAGCTGGAAATTCCCTTAGGGATTCCCGCGGATCATTGTGAATGCTGAAGTTCTTCCGGTATTCCTCGGTGTCGAAATCAGGGTCATAAATGTACTTCCTCACCGCTCCCTCGTAATCCCCTGCTACAAGCAGCTTCCCTATGCTATGGGTGTTTGCCCTTATGGAGCCGAACCTCTGCGGTCCGAAGAAATTTGGAAATCCTCCCTTTCCTGATACATCTCCATAGATTTCCATAATCCTGTCTGCGGGTATGGTAGTTCCGTCATCAGGAGTTATCCTGATCGAAAACGTGTTTCCAACAAGGTCTCCAAGGCGTAGCATCCTGCCCGTCCTGAATGACTCCAGGATCTCGGCATCCCCTATCCTGAATAGTTCCTCGTTATCTTGTATGTTGATGCAGAAATACTGGGTTGTGACTGCGAACTTGTCCTTGGTCCCGGCGTACGTGATTCTCTTCCTGCTTATGCCCAGCCGCCTTGCGAGAGTTATGAGAAACTTGTTCGTGTCCCATTCCCTGAGCCTCACCTTAAGGATCAGGTATTTCCCGCCTTCTTCCTTCTTGGTTGGAATGGGAATTTCCTCTACAATGAAATCCTCCGGCGTGACCTTGATCTTCCCGCCTGTGCCGGGCAGGCTTGAAAGAAAGCACCCTATGCCATATATTTCATCCATAGATCTTCAGCCGGTTGTATCTATTGGCCGGTAGAGATTGTCCCGCTCCACAGGGATCATGCCTATCTGCCTGATGCTGTTGATGATTGATTCCTTCCTCAGGTTCCCCACGGACTTTCCGGTCGCCGGTATTACCTTCTCATCGTAAATTGTTCCGCCCCAGTCGTTGGCGCCAAACAGTATAGCCATCTGGCCCATCTGGATGCCGTTGGTGAGCCATGAGCTCTGTATTATTGGAAGATCACTGTTGAAGACTATCCTTGATATTGCTATGTTCCTCAGCACGTCCATCCCGCCAGACCTGTATTTTATTCCAGCTGTTTCCTGGAGCTTTGTATTTCCCGGCTCAAAATTCCATGGGGTGAAAGACAGGAAGCCATGGTATTTTTTCTGCAGCTGGAGTATTGAGAGGAGATGGTCTGCCTTGTGCCTGCTTTCCTCAACGTGCCCGAACATCATGGTTGCCGATGTCCTGATGCCCAGCTTGTGAGCCTCCTCCATCACGGAAAGCCACTGCTTGCCGCTACCTGGAGGCCGTCCGAGCAGTTTCCTGACGTCATCAGAGAATATCTCGGCACCTGCACCCGGAATGCTTTCCATGCCGCTTTCCACCAGCGTCTCAAGCAAATCCCTGACGCTCATCCTTGATTTTCTGGATATGAAGGATATTTCCGATGTGGAAAGTCCATGGATGCCAAGTTTAGGGTAAGTCTGGTGAATGAGCCTGAAAAGATCGGTGTAGTATTCAAGGTCCAGGTCAGGGTTGACGCCACCCTGTATCAGAAGCTGGGTTATGCCGAGCTTTTCATAGAAGGGGCGGATCCTTTCGACGACCTGTTCCTTTGTGAGCAAGTATGAATCTTCCTCCTTCCCTGTCCTGTAGAAAGCACAGAAGTTGCACCTGACGTTGCAGATGTTGGTATAGTTCAGGATCATGTTTGACACAAATGAGACCTTTTTCCCGCTGATCCGGGTCATCAGAGATGAGGCCAGCTTGCCGAGCATGTTGAGGTCCGCCTCATCGTACATGAAAATTATGTCCTCCTGATCCAGAACCTCACCGTTACTGACTTTCCGGCCAATATTATCCAGTGATTGTGAAGAAGCGATCATGATCCTTTAGTTTAAATCGATTATTAACAGTTTCCAATGGATTTGTCTCTGCACTGGCTCCTGATTAAACTGCGCACACGCATATTTCCAGCAGAATGCAAATGGTTAATAGTCGAAATCCACTTTTGGAGACATGGAACAGATCCAGTCATACCGATACAGGTACTGGGAAGAGAGCCTCACCAGCAATCCGCTGATCTCTGCAGCAGAAGCCAGGGATCTGGCCGCAGATCTCTCCCTTTACGACATTATGGCACTTGCCAATTCACTCACGTCCGCCCAGGTTGGCGACGTTGTTTCCTATGCCGTATCCTATAACATAAACTACTCAAACTACTGCGCGGCTTCGTGCCCCATTTGCGCCTTTTATGTGCCAATGAAGATCAAGGGCAAGACCGACAGGGGGTACGAGCTCAGCCGCAACGACATCCGGAATGAGATGCAGAAGGCAAAGGCTATCGGTGCAACCGAGATACATATTGTTGGAGGATTCAACCCAGATCTTCCCGTTGAGTACTATGAGGACATCTTCCGGCTTGTGAAGGAGGAGATGCCGGGGGTCACGCTCAAGGCCCTCACCATACCTGAAATCGACTTCATCGCCCGGACGCATGGCCTGTCAATAAAGGAATTCGTATCCAGGCTGCGGGATGCCGGAATGGATGCACATACCGGCGGAGGGGCAGAGATATTTGATCCTGCCGTCAGGAAGGTAATCACAACAAAGGAGAAGATATCTGGTGAGAAGTGGCTGGAGGATGCAAAGATCATTCACGGCATGGGAATAAGGGGCAACTCCACCATGACGTACGGGCATGTAGAAAACTTCGACCAGATAATTGACCATATTGTGAAGTTGAGGGACAACCAGATTGAAGTCCCGGGATTCCTCTCATTCATACCACTCAAGTTCAGCATAGAGAATACGCCGCTCCTGAAGATGGGAAAGGTAACAATGCCCGCATCGGGAGAGACAGACCTGAAGGTGATTGCCATGGCCAGGATTATTGCGGGGGCCTACATCAAGAACATAAGCGTGTACTGGGTTGCGGTTGGAAAGGAGATAGCCCAGATAGCACTGAATGGCGGAGGAAGCGACCTTGTTGGTACTGCGTTCAGCGAGAAGATATTCGGGGCAACAGACAGGCGCGACGTCACAACGTCCGAAGAACTGGATCACCTCATAAGGGAAGCTGGTAAGATACCGGCACAGAGAGACACTTTCTATAACATCCTGCGATATCCCTGATGGAAAACCGGAGCGGACCCGGAAGCGGTGGAATTCTTGATCGGACTTATCAACTTCAGCCACACTGAGCCACTCTCAATGGCCATTGATCACAGGTCGTATGTGCGGGAACACCCCCGGGACCTGCTGAATCACGTCCTTGACGGCACTGTTGACTGTGCAATGGTCTCCCTGGTATCGTATCTAGAAAACATGGTAAGCCTATCCATTATGGAGACTGCCAATATCCACTCCGGGAGGGGTACTCTTTCGACGCTGCTCATTTCCAGGGGAGAGGGTATTGCAAGGGACATGGACATTGCCATAACCGCCCACACGCGCACCACCTCATACTATCTTGACCTGATACTTTCCGCCATGCACATCCCCCACAGAGACCATTTCACCCATAGCACCGAAGCCTCCGACCTTCTTTCTGACTCCAGGTATGCCCTTGTCATAGGCGATGAAGCCCTGAAGGTGTTCAACGGAGGTTACAGGGTGCTGATGGACATAGGATATGAATTCTCCAGGATCTTCTCCATGCCTCCCGTCTACGCAGTGATGGTATGCAGGAAGGATCACGAATACCCTGCCGGGGACTTTTCCATCCTGCAGGATGGCGTTCGTGCATCCACGAAATTCAAGGGAGAAGCTGCAGAAAGGATTTCCCGATCCCTGCACGTTTCCAGGAGCATCGTGGCATCATACTATAACTGCATATCCTATGACTTCAACCCAATGGTTGGTAACACCGTGGATTTTGTGCAAAGGGGTATCCTGCAGTAACTTTGCGTCACTTTTATTTATCAATTTTACCTTAGGGTAACATGTTTGAGGATAAATTCCAGAAAGTGAAGGAGGGGTTCACTTTCGATGATGTGCTGCTTATACCGTTCAAGGCTTTTGTGGAACCCAGGGACGTTGACGTTTCTTCCAGGCTGACAAGGAACATAAGGCTCCGCGTACCCATCCTCAGTTCGCCCATGGACACCGTGACCGAGGCTGAGATGGCCATTGCGATGGCAAGGTATGGTGGCATGGGAGTCATACACAGGAACATGTCCACAAACGAGCAGATCCTCCTTGTAAGGCAGGTCAAGAGGGAGGAATCCATAATCATCAGGGATGTCCACACCGTTGATCCGGATACCCCGCTGGACGTCGTAAGGAGCATAATGAAGAACAAGCACATCGGAGGATTGCCGGTGGTGAGCGGGGAGAAGCTTGTCGGCATTGTGACAAAGAGGGATATAGAATTCGCTGACAAACATAAGAAGACAGTTTCTGACATAATGGTAAGCAAGGTTATCTCCGCAGGTGATGACATAACTATTGAGCAGGCCACGGAGATTCTTTTCAAGAATCGCATAGAGAAGCTCCCCCTTGTTGACAAGAAGGGCAGGCTCGTCGGGCTGATCACTGCCAAGGACATATTCACCAGGGAAAAATTCCCGGACGCCACAAGGGACGAGGAGGGGAAACTCATGGTATCCGCCGCTGTCGGGCCGTTTGACATTGACAGGGCGATCAACCTGGAAAAGGAGGGTGTTGACATGATTGTGGTAGACACCGCCCATGCACATAACCAGAATGTCCTTGAAAGCGTGAAAAAGATGAGGAAGAACATCGGGGTCGATCTCGTGGTTGGCAACATAGCGACAAGATCAGCGGCAGAGGACCTTATAGCACTAGATGTTGACGGCCTCCGTGTGGGCATAGGCCCGGGATCAATATGCACAACCAGGATAATAGCCGGGATCGGCGTACCGCAGCTGACGGCTGTTTCCGAGGTCGCGGAATATGCGGACGGACAGGGTGTCCCGGTCATCTCTGACGGCGGAATAAGGTACTCAGGAGATATAGTAAAGGCATTCGCCGCTGGAGCAAACTCCGTAATGCTTGGATCGCTTTTTGCCGGGACGGACGAGAGCCCTGGGGCGGAGATGATAATCAACGGGAGAAAATACAAGTCCTACAGGGGAATGGGATCCATCGGTGCAATACAGAAAGGTGCCTCCGACAGGTACGGGAAACTAGGGCAGAACAAGTTTGTGGCCGAAGGAGTTGAGGGTGCAGTTCCTTACAGGGGAAAGGTCCATGAGGTGCTGTTCCAGCTTGTCGGCGGCCTGAAATCCGGGATGGGATACTCCGGAGCGAAGGATATAGAGGAACTCAGGAAGAATTCCAGGTTTATCAGGATCACAACCAATGGTCTCAAGGAGAGTCATCCGCACGACATCAGGGTGCTTACGGAGCCTCCGAACTACCAGAACTATGAATTATGATTTCCCGTTTCCCAGGGAGACAATTCCCGATCCATGCATAAGTGTAAAATTTGAGGCACCTTTCCCCACCGATCAGGAGACTACTTTCACGTCGTAGTTCCTGACTATGGCATCAAGTGGATCGATTTCAACGTCCCTGGCCAGCTGGGATATGGTCTCGAAGTTCTCCCTGAATTTTACGCTTCTCTTGGGGTTCCTCAGTATGGCTGCGGGATGGAACTGCGGAACTATGAACGCCTTCTTGCAGTAGTAAATGGATCCTGATATTTCCGTAACCTTGCCGAAGTCGTTGTTCATTATTTCACCAAGGGCCCTGATTGCAGAATTTCCCATGGGAACAATCACCCTTGGTACGATGGCCTCTATTTCATCCCTGAGGTACGGGGAGCAGGCCCTGATCTCTGAATTCTTCGGTGTTTCGCCAACCTTCGGCCTGCACCTGACGGAGTTTGTAAGGTATACCCTCGCCTTCGGGATCAGGGATGCCTCAAGCGTTGCATCCAGCAGTTTTCCGCTCCTGCCTACAAACGGCTTTCCCATCTCATCTTCCTTCGCACCGGGTGCCTCGCCAATAATCATTATGGTTGATTGAGATCCACCGAATCCGCAGACCGGCTTCTTGCGTGAGAACTGCAGGTCGCACTTCTTGCAGTTCTTGATCTCGTTGCAGAGGTCGGGAAGGCTTCTCATTCATGGAAATAATCCGCCGATATTATAGACTTATTGCTTGTCCGGCCGGCTTTCCATTTCTCTGGCTCCGTGAAGTGAGATAAATACCTGCTGCCACGAGGGCAAAACCCCCATATGTGAACAGAGTATTGGTCTGGCCGAGGATGATAAAGCTGAAGAGGATGGAGAGGGCGGGCACCGTGAAGAAATATGAGGATATGGCAGGAACGGAATATTCCCGGTAAAGCTTAAGGTAGATGAAATAAGCCAGCCCGGTGCCCAGTACCCCTATATACAGGCTTATGAGCAGGAACTGCCATGTTAACCCTGAAAGGCTGAAGCTCTCCGTTGCAAAAGCCCATATCACGATGAATGGCAGGGCGTAAATATACTGGATGGCATTGACAGTGGCTGGATGGGTTGTGTGAATGTACTTCTTGTAGAAAATTGTGCCTCCTGCCCAGCTTACTGCCGACAGCACCAGAAGCACCAGCCCTATCCCCGGCCTGATTGAGAGCTGGTCAATGAATATGAGAACTATTCCAAGGAAACCGAGCACCGTTCCAGCTATTGTGAGTGAATTGATGCGGTCCGCAAGGAATATTGCGGAGAAAACTATGGAGAATATCGGGTATGTATAGACAAGTATGGATGAGATCGACGCGCTTTCGGTGCTTTCCCCTATGAACCAGAGCCCCATGAAAAGTGTTATGTTAAGGGCTGAGAGTATTGCCAGCTTGACGTTTGTCATCAGGTCCCTTGGAAACTTCAGCCCTCCCTTTATCAGGAAAATGGAAAATATGGCCGCAAACAGAACCCTGAACAGGAGGAACATCAGTGGAGGCTCGTAAACCAGGGCAAATTTAACCATGACATAGTTCAGTCCCCAGAATGAGGACATTGCAAGGAATCCCGCCACATCTGCCGACTTTGGCACTCAACCTGATTCCCGGCCCCTATTTCAGAATTCCGTTATGGTTAGATAGCTGAGAGTGGACTCCCAGCTTCCAGAACCCGCCAGCGTAATGGCAGTTTGGGAATGATTATGGTAAAGCACGGTCAGGAAACACACGGCAATTCCATTTTCAGCCGATGAATTTCATATTTACTGGGCGTTATATTTGTAACCGGAAGCAACATGGCATTTTTCCTCCACAGAAAGGCCTGCACCACCGGTGCCCCATTTATAGCCGCGCAGCACATTTCAGCCCATGCCAGTTTCCATTATTAAGCAAAGATAGCTCGCCGCGAATCAACACAATTTTAAATCCGTCAACATTAGTGATGCGATCACATTTGCTGTTTCAGGACAAGGCTTCCATTCTTGACTATTTCAACAAGCACGGGCTTCTGGTTTCACCCAAGGCACTTGACATAATACTCGCCAGGAGCCTGGGGGACATGATCCCGAGGTTGATATCTGAGGATATCGTAAGTGCTGGGTATGTTGACGAGAAGACTGTCAAGAGCATACTCATTGGGAAAACGAGCACACCATCCGAGAATTTTGAGGTTTACATCCCTGACGTAAGGGTCAGGAGTTCCGTGGATGATTTCAGGAACCACTTTGTGAGCAAGTATACCAAGCTTAAGAAGATCATATCCACGTCCAGTTCCATGAGGGGGAGCACTGACATACGGTCCGTGAAGAAGACATCCGGGGAGGTAAAATTTGTCGGGATGGTGTCAACAGTAGAGAAGACGAAGAACGGACACAAGAGGATCGTGGTCGAGGATCTTGAGGACAGCGTCAGCGTCATCCTGATGAAGAGCAAGAACCTTGCCGACGAGCTCATCCTGCAGGATGAGGTCATAGGAATAGTCGGGAACGTATCCACCGGACAGGGTGAGGCGGTGATATTTGCAAACGAGATCATCCGCCCGGACATACCTTTCAGGATGATTGATGAAACTTCCCGGGAACCGGTATACGTCGCCTCCATTTCCGACATTCACGTTGGGAGCAAGACTTTCCGGAGGGACGATTTCCGGAAGATGATATCCTGGATAAAGAGCTCAAGTGACGAGGCACAGAACCTCAAGTATCTCGTGCTGAGCGGAGACGTTGTCGACGGCATAGGGGTTTACCCGTCACAGGAGGATGATCTGGAAATAATGAACCCATTTGAGCAGTACGCCAAGCTGGGAGAATACCTGTCCGAAATTCCGGAAGACATCACGGTGTTTGTGATGCCGGGAAACCATGACAGCGTGAGGCTTGCAGAACCCCAGCCGGTGTTTTCGCAGAAGATCGCGCAGTCACTGGGCAGGAACGTTACCCTGCTTCCAAACCCGTCCACCCTGCACCTGGAGGGAAAGAATGTCCTTGTATACCATGGAATGTCCCTTAACGACATGGTTGAGCTTGTTCCCGGAGCCAATTTCGAAACCATAGGAAAGGCCATAGAGGAGATACTCAAGAGAAGGCACCTTGCCCCGAAATACGGAGGAAAAACCCCCCTGATTCCCAGCCCGGTGGATTACCATGTTATCGAGGAGGTACCGGATATCTTCATAACCGGACATGTGCACTCCCACGCGCTGGGAAACTATCGCGGAGTAAGGTACGTGAATTCATCCACGTGGCAGTCCCAGACGGAGTACCAGAAAATGATGAACTTCAGCCCGAATCCTTCCAGGCTGACGATGTTTGACCTGAATTCCAGGACCACAATAGTAAAGAAATTTGGCGTGGATTAGATCAGAGGGTACGCTTGATGATTTCCTCTATCTCGCTCTGGAATGAACTGAGGAAATCCGTCATTGCCTCGTCCTTGATGGACTTTGGTGCAGTCGCAACACCTATCTTTGCCGTAACCTTTGCCATCTTCGCCATGGAGTCGTATTCCTTCAGCCTGGCTTCCATGTATTCCTTAAGGACTTCCATAATCTCAGTCCTGAGTCCCTCGCTTTCATTTATCTTCTTCTTGATGTATTCCTTGATGATGTCCTTCATTATTTCCCTAATGGCCTCAAAGTAAAGTTCCTCAGAGGGCATTGTGCTCATGAAGCGTTTTATGTACAGGTCCAGATTTTCCTTCACGTTTCAATTAGAAGGACAAGGTAAATAAACTTTGGCTGGACTTTGAAAAAATAGTTATAAATAATCATAGGCAATATGGAGACACGCTTTATCTCGTATGAAGCAAGACTGCATGAAATTCAAGTAATCTGGATTTGGGGTGAAATATTGAAGAGAAGTTCAAGGGACTGGAAGAAACGCGGCAATATGCGTTGGAAATGGCGCAAGAAAAGAATTAGAAGATTAAAGAGAGCGAGAAAAGCAAACAAGATGTAAGGGCGCATGGGGTAGTCAGGTATCCTAACGGGCTCCAGTCAGGGTGTGATTAGCTATGGGTCAACTGATCTTATGATGAGTGACTGGAACTATGAACCGGGAAGAGACCCGTAGATCTGGGTTCAAATCCCAGTGCGCCCACTCTGTGCAAATAACACTGCCATGTTTTTCTGATTATTGTTTTTTCTTTAATGAGGCGGTTGCCTCATCAATCTAAAGATCTTTACTCCAAAACGATAATTATCGTTGATTGTATATCATTGCAACTGAGATGCCGCCATGTCTATACAAGTTGATCCATCACTGTATACCCCCTGTCAATTTCTTATAGAGTAGACTTCTGACGAAAGAAGGTGAACGCATGCTGCTCCACGAAGAGTTGTCCTCAAGATCGCGAACGCATATCCAGACCAGACATGAGAGTTCGTATCTGGTTAAAACAATATACAAGATCAACTAATCAGATATACTTATTTGACCTGTTTGCCCATTATAATGCAGATGCCAATTACTCATGGTCTCCCTTCCGATTAGACAGTGAAACGACTGGTTGGCTAGATCAACTTCTGTCGCTCTCAACATGTCATAACTTTTAAGGTTGGAGCCTGGAAAACTTAGAGATACAAAATAAACTGGTGATATTTTTGCCCCATTAGCTGTCAAATTGTTTGTCACTCCCTTCTTCTTTAGACCCAGATCAGAGGCGATCTTTTTATCTATGGCAAGACCTGATGCTCCGGTATCCACCAGGGCTTTGCAAAGAAATGGTTGGGGAGTTTGCACTCCCTGAGTCTGGAGTGTGGAAACAGTGAGCATGTCAGGAGATATCGCAACATTCAAAATTATGCCATTTTGTGCCAAAACTCCTGCTCCAAGTGAAGGATTCCATTGTAACTGTATCTTCTTAGGATCGCTAGGATCAGGAGCCGTTTTGAAGCCCATGGGAGAGAGTGTAAGTAACCCCATTCTAAGCCACCGATGCAAGGAAATTCAATGGCTGTTGTTCTACCATCTGAATTATTAGCACATCTTCTACCCCAAAGAGCTCGAGAGCCCTTTTATGGGCATCCTGAAAATTAGAAAATGATCCATGTACATTTTTATCCTTAATTAGAATAAACATATTTGGGTATTCTTGCATAAATTTCTGCTTGTTTTCTTTATAAAATTCAAGGTCTTTTTCAAATGTCATAATAATATATTTCCATTCTATGTATATACTTTTGTTTCATCTTACATCCACGGATATAACTTTTGGAAACTTAACGCTATTTGAGTCCCCATATCATCCAACTGCCAGGAAACTTCAGTTCTGCAGTTTTGACATAGAGTGCAAGTTCACCATCGTGCAATATTTCGTGTTCAGTAAGCCATGAAAGGATCTGGACCGGAGATGCCCGTATGTTGTCATTGCCAAGATATTGCACCACTTGGCTGCAATCGATATATTTCTCGTTGGCCTCCTGCCATTGAATACTCTCAAAGAATTTCTCAAGCTTTCCATCTTCTAAATCCAGCTCCTGAATCAGTCTTTCCCTGTCAGCCTCAAGGGCATGATCAATGTTCGGCCTGAAAAAGGTGAGAGACCCGTTGATCATCGATTCGACATAGCATTTCTCGATGTCCAGCAGGTGCCTGAATTGCTTTCCAAACGCACCCGCCCTGTCAAATGGTTTAAGTGCCAACTGTTCCGGATGAAGCGAACGCAGTAAGTCCCTGGTGAGTTTTCTGTGAAGTCTGAATGTGCCAAGAATCTCATTAACCTCTGAGCTTCTCATTTCCACCTCCAACCCATTTCCAAATTTTTTCTCCGCAGGTTCACGAAACTCTTGAGTTGAAACTAATTGAAAACTTTCTCCACGACTAACTGAATTTGCGCTAAATTGCTGCAGGGGATTCCTGCTCTGCTGCTCTTCTCAAGTCATCCCTGGCCACAAGCAGCAATATTCCCGTTATAATACCGTTGAAAATCAGGGCGACTATTCCAAAGGCAACACTGTCCGCATCGTACGCAGATTTCGCATCTCCGCTTTCCATGAACCTCCTGATCGTCAGTATCCTGTAGAGCACCCAGATACTAATAACCAGAAAAGCGAGAGGGATCAGCCCAAGGAAAGCAACTATTGGAAAGGCTACTGGAGCTGCAATGATAGCCAGCAGTGCAATGGAATAAAAACCGAACCCGATTATGATAAGAATCGAGAGTATCATCGCTATGAGCACCAGCGTTGGTGCCGATCCCATTGCCCTCTGGTTGACGGCATTTCCAAGCTGCTGGGTCTTGATGACGTTTCCTTCGTCTGAAATGACAACCTGGTATTTCCTTGGTTCTGACAATGAATAGAAACTCAATACCACGTTCCAGACAGTGCCCGTTCTAATGCAGGATACTGTTGTTATGCTTCCTGTTGCCACTCCGTATTCCCTGGACAGCCACTCTTTTCCAATCCTATTGGCTTCATCCACTGAATTGATTGTCATGATTCAGTCTCCTGATAGTATCTGATCATGACGGGTACATTATTAAGAATACTGCTCGGCACAAGGGAATGATACAAGCATTCGGTGCAGGTTGGAAAACCTATTTATCCACTGAGGCGTTTGGATTTCGTAACGATTGATCATTTAAGGGATTGATAAAAAGATGAGATATGCGGATGTAGAGAAGAGGCTGGATATGCGCCTCACCCTGACAATGGAACAGCAACACCCCATACTTCCACTCCTTGAGAGGGAGATTGACACAATACCCCTTGATTCACACCACTTAGGGAATGAAGCTTTCATTGACCTTTTTATATGCGGTTCACCAATGGAAAAGCTTGAGGGCGTCCTATCCCAGTTCCATCCAGACATCATGGGAGGATGCCTCATAGTCAGGATGAAGGCTGAGGAGATGGGAACTGCATCCTCCATTCTTGATCAGCTGGCTGAGATTCCGCTATCAGCTCGCGGAAGCCTGTACCTCACTGACAGGAAGATCTTTGCGGACTTCAGAATTTCCTCATCGGACATCTCCCCAATAACCGAAATAGAGAAGCGCATCTTAGCAATGAATAACAGGGTGAGGATTGCGGATTTCGGCCCCGGCGCAGGGGGCATAGCCACCATAGAGAAAGTGGATTCCAGGATACACCTAGGTGTTGTCTCATATGAAGTGGACATCCTCAGAGATTTTGGCGATTCAATTAAGGGTGACTGCTTCATAGAATACAACTTTAACCAGGTTGAGAAGAACGGTTTCAGGGCCATAATTTACGATAGCCAGGGCCAGTCTGCAGCGTACATCGACTCCCCATTCCTCCGGGAAGTGCAGAGGCTCTCCATAGAGGAAAAGATACCTAAAGCTGCAATACTTGCGAGGCCAGAAAATGGGAAGTACAGATCTTTCACGTTTTTGCCGGATTCCATGGTTGATAACCAGGTGTCAATCCTGTACAGGGCTTCGTCAAAATTTCCAGATGCGGGGTTCAGGCTCCTGGCGATCCGATCATACAGCAGGGAAGTGTGGGATTGGATATGACAACTCCTTCTTCCTCGTACCGTTATACTCCCAGATGCGATACATGCTCCTGAACGGTGATTTGAGCATTCAGGGTTCCTTAAGCCATGAGATTTTTGGCCTTTCCGAGGACATAATGTCAGTTGAGTATGCAGGAAAGACCTGAGCTCTGAAGCCAACCAGAATTTAAGGAACTTAATTGTTATAACGCAAGGAAGTATTCCCAAAAATGGAAATTTTTTCAGCACTGAACATCTTCGGGTCAATCGACCTGGCAGTAATGCTGCTATTCTATATCTACGAAAACAGCAGACCCATTTATTCCGTCCTCTTCGGGATCACCTGCATTGGATCGTCTGCTTATGGCTTCCTTTCCGGCACATGGCCCTTCGGGGTCATAGAGCTTGTATGGGCGGTTTTCAGCATAAAGAAGTTCTTTACCAGAAACAAAAAAACCTTGGGGAACATTTCATGACCCACTGGCTGCATTCCATGAATGCCATGCACCAATTCATGTTGCCAAATTTGTCCAGTGCACCATGCCCGGCTACGGCATTAAGTATGCTAACATATATCACAACTCCCAGTGATTTTATCAGAACAACGTCCTCTGTTTATTCCCATGGACTGAGAGAATTCTTGAGCCCCAGTCGATTTTGGGCCTCCCCATCTGATCAAGGAACTGGTTGACAGTTCCGGGACCGAATCCCTGGAAATGGTTGTTTGAGAATACGCTGGCGTTCCCGATTTCATTTTCCATTGCCTTGAGTTCGGCTGCCCATTTGCCGATTTCCGCGCTCCTGTCAAGCCGCATCGATCCGAACTGATCCTCCTGGATCCTCCTGTCACCCACCAGCCGGAGGTATACTTCAGTCGTTGTCCTAATTCTAGGAGTATCAACAAATGGCGTCTCGGACCATGCAAGGGTCACGCCAGATGCTTCCAGCTCTGAATAGATGCTCTCCCTGAACCATGAGTCGTGCCTGAATTCCACCGCAAACCTGAATTTTCCGGGCAGCAGCCTCAGGAATTTCAGGAGATCTTCAGAACCATTTTCGTACCTAAAAAATGGAGGCAGCTGGATAAGTATAATGCCAAGCTTTTCCCCGAGGTAGCCTATGGACTCCAGGAAAGCATTGAGGGTATTTTCAATTCCGGAAAGCCTTTGATCATGAGTAATCTTTCCCGGAATTTTCGGGTAAAACCTGAAATCGTCAGGAGTCGCTTCCCTCCATCCTTTCACTGTGCCGGCATCTGGGATGCCGTAGAATGTGGAATCGATTTCCACGGAATCAAACACCCTGGAATACATCTGCAGGAAATTTTCCGGAACTGTACCCCGTGGATAGAAGGGGCCGATCCATGTCTTATAGCTCCAGCCGGAGCATCCTACCCTCAGTTTCATGTTACTCCTGCCCGCAACCCGGGAGAGGTCGAATGACCATATATGAATATAAAGATTGACATCCCCCGATGGAAACTATCCACCGGTCAGTCTTATCCCCTTTTCATATGTTCGCGGATTTATATTGCGAAAGCCTGCGTAAATCATGGCTTCCAATCAAAACATGCCAGTCTGCATTCATGTCAAATCAATCATAAAGCTTGAAATCAAAGGATGCCAAGCATAAAAATTGGCATGACACTGGGAGGAATGAAACGCGTTCAGGCCGATCTGTCCGTTATACTGGCAAGAACCATATATATGGATACGCTTGATAGCACACGAACAGAAGGCCTGGATGTATGGCAGATAGTCGGGAACCGGTGAAACACCAATGAAAATGATAGAGGTTGCCAACCTTACGAGAAAATTTGGCGGTTTTACAGCCGTTGACTCCCTGACATTCACCCTTGACAGGGGAGAGATTTTCGGCTTGTTGGGACCGAACGGTGCCGGGAAAACCACAACGGTGAGAATGCTCTGCTGCCTCATCTCAAAGACAAGCGGAAGCGCCAGGATTGGAGACCTAGATACTTCCGACAGTGACGATGCGATGAAGATCAGGAAAATGATCGGCCTGGTTCCTGACAATGTTGGCCTTTACGAAACTCTAAGCGCTTACGCAAATCTTGAGTTCTATGGCAGGATGTACGAATTCCCTGAAAAGCAGCTGAAGGAAAATATCCAGAAATACCTTAAGATGCTTGATCTCTGGGATAAGAAAGATTCACCTGTTGGTTCCTTTTCCAAGGGAATGAAACAGAAAGTATCACTGGCAAGGGCTCTTGTCCATGATCCGGAAGTGCTGTTCATGGATGAGCCCACTGCCAATCTTGATCCGGAAGCAGCAAAAACAATAAGGGATGTGATACTGGATTTGAGAAAGGAGAACAGGACCATTCTTCTCAACACCCACAACCTGGATGAAGCCCAGCGCATCTGCAACCGTATCGGGGTACTGAAAACCAGGCTCATCGCCGTTGACACGCCGGAAAACCTTGCAAAACTTGTTTCCGGCAGGAAAACAGTGATCCTGCTTGAAGAAATGAACAATAAGGTACTTGGAGTGGTCAGGGCTTTAAATCCAAGGAGCGTGGAAACAGAAGGCAATAAGATTATTGTAGGCATGGCCGATCCCGACAGGGAAACGCCTGCAATCATCACCGCCATTGTTTCCGCAGGTGGCAAGGTAAGATCTGTCAGCGAGACAGGTGCATCACTTGAGGACATATACCTCCATCTTGTAAGGGAGTAGGAAAATGAGACTCTGGAAATCTTGGATACTTGCGAAGAAGGACCTTGCGATCATGAGGAAACGCAGATCGCTTGCGACTGCCATTCTTACATTTCCCCTGGGACTGGGCATAGCGCTTCCGCTGCTTATTGAGTACATTATCATCAGGAAGTCCGCGACCGTAACAATTGTCTCGTCCCTTCTCGGAGCTTTCCCTTTCTTTTTTATAATTCTATCAGCACTGCTGCCGCTCTACATATCCAGCTACGGGATAGTCGGGGAAAAAACAGAGAAGAGCCTTGAGCCCCTGCTTGCCACCCCGACATCCGATGGCGAGATACTGATGGGTAAATATATAGGTGCATTCCTGCCGGTTCTGGGGGCGATTTACCTCGGATTGACAATTTTCATGTTTCTAACCGATCTGCTTACGGTTTCAAAGATAGGACACTTCTTCTACCCGAACTGGGGCATGGCAATCGTCTACTTTTTAGGCGCCCCTTTCGCGTGCATTTACGGAGTCAGCACGGGAGTATTTGTATCCTCGAAGGTAAACAACATTCAGGGCGCTTACCAGATAGGCGCATTTTCTCTTATTCCCCTCTATGCACTGTATATTCTTGGAGAAATAGGCATAGTATCGCTGTCAAGCAATACGAACCTGCTCATAATTTCGGCGGGTTTGCTCGTGGCAGTTATCCTGATGTACATGCTCAGCAGGGCGACATTCAACAGGGAAAGTATCCTGACAAAGTGGAAATGATGTGCCAGGTTTAGCGATACATTGCAGGATGACGATCCCTATCATTACCATTTGGACAGCCTCTAAGACCATTCCATATCCTGGCACTTTGAGAAATTCAACACCAGATACCAATCGGCTAAGCAAATGGACATTCTGCAAAACCACGCAATGCGGTCATCACTTTCGTGTTAATCCCTCTGGGCAGTCATATATTTAAGAGCCGTGGCGTTTATAGGATGACAGGGTTTGAAGGGCATTAAATATCCAGTCTCCGGGACAGATAGGTCACAATCGACGGTTCTCAGGCCCATCTTAAAATGGGCAGGTGGGAAGAGGCAGCTGATGCCGGCGATTCTGCCAATGATCCCTGCAACTTTTGAAAACTACATTGAGCCGTTTGCGGGCGGCTGTGCCCTACTTGTTGAACTCTACAACCTTGGCAGAATAAGGCATGCCATAATCTCCGATCTAAACGGCGAACTGATAAACCTGTACACAGTTGTAAGGAACAGCCCTGGGAAGCTGCTAGACGAGGTTGCAGCTTTGACCTTCGAAAACAGCAGCACTTCATATTATTCTGCAAGGGAGAGATTCAATGACATCATTGGACTCAGTGACTCAATGATCGAGCGTGCAGCACTCTTCCTGTATCTTAACCGGCATGGATACAACGGTCTATGGCGTGTCAATGCATCCGGAAAGTTCAACGTACCCTTTGGGAGGTACAGGAATCCGGCGATACCGGATCCTGAGCACATAATGGCCTTCAGCAGGATGCTGTCCCTTGTTGACATCTACAACTGCGATTTCGCTGAGACATGCAGCAAGGCTTCAGCCAGCGATCTTGTCTACCTCGACCCACCGTACTTTCCCCTCTCCAGCACATCCAGCTTTACCGCATATTCAAGCGGCGGCTTCCCCTTCAGCGAACAGAAGCGGCTTAGGGATGAGTGTGTGGAAATGGGAAAAAGAGGCGCCAGGATAATTTTCAACAACTCCTGGTCACCGGAGATTTCATCGTTGTACAGCCAATTTTACAGCGTAAAGATTCCAGCGTCCAGGATCATAAACAGCAAACCGGAAGGGCGTTCAGGCCAATTTGATCTCCTTGGATCAAATTTCACGCCGCCGGGTTATGAAAACCAGATACAGTGACGGAAAGGCAGAATGAATCCTGCAATCCATCAAAACCCAATCCGCCGTATTGAATCCCACGAAATTTATATCCTCCAAGCAGTTGTATTTTCATGCCTGTTATGGAAACCGCGAGAGGCAGGCTGATACTGTTCGGCGTGGCAGCACTTGCATCCATTTTCCTTTGGATATCCGCCGCGTGGCTGATCAACCCGTGGTTTGATTTCTATACAGGTGCCCTTAGCGCACTGGGATCGCCGGGTGCCACCGACCCCTGGATATATAATGTCGGCCTAATGTTCACGGCCATCCTGATTGTGCTGTACGCCTCCGGCCTGATCCTTTATTCACGGAATGAAATCCAGACAGTGGGTGCGTCATTCTTCGTTGTCGCGGCTATGTTTCTTGCGCTTATAGGCATATACCATGGCGGCACATATCCGCATGATTTTGTCTCTGTGTGGTTCTTCATCCAGGCGGATATTGCCATCATAATCTGGGGATCTGGGGCTCTCCTGCAGAAGGAAATAATCGGGGCATATTCCGTGGTTATCGCTATATCCGCTACATTCTTCGCCTACGCAGTCAAATGGCCGTCATCAGCTGAGCTTGAAACGTTCGGTACCTGCGCAATATCACTGTGGGTGATGCTCACCATTGCCTTCTCGCGCATGAACAGGCTTTGAAGTCTGTGCGCAATCTAGATATTCCCGGTAAAAATAACTGGCTAACAGGAAACCGATGTTTATGACGCAGAAAGACTACTCACTGACGCATGGCATGCAACTGCTGATATCGGATTTCATGCTGGTTTTCCCCTTCCTTATAAGCTTCATAGCAGCCGTGATCCTTGAGGTTATCGCCGGTGCCGTGGCATCTGCATTTGCCTTCAGCGGCATGTTCGCAATCGGCAACAACCTGCTCCTGCTTCCATTGGGAGCCATTATTCTCGATTCTGCAATATTGTTCGTCGTGATACTTATTGAGTCATTTGGAGTGATATGGCAGTCTGATGCCGTCTCTATCCGCAGCAGAGGCTACCGGTTCGGACTGGAGTCATCCTTCAGGGGGGCACTCGCATCTATCAGCAAGTACGCGGGGATAATGGTTTTCATGGCCATTATCGGGACTGCCATCAACTTCATACCTCTATTTGGGGAATCACTGTCCAATCTCTGGATAGCCTACTCAGCCTACGCCCTGATGATCAGCTCACTCACGGGAAGGACATTCTATGATGCCCTCTCCAGAGGGGCTGACTCGCTCCAGAAGATGTATGACAGTGAGTCAATCACCGGGATCTTCTTTGCCCTGGTGATTATCGTTTCAGTGATACCGGTGATTTCAGGGCTTGCGATCCTGGTTGAGGTCATACTGGGATCAGCGGCGATTGTGGAATACGAGAACAAGCAGGGCTGAAATTCATGAACTGCTCTCCGGAAGGGTCCGCAGGATCCTGCCCGCATACAGGTAGACGATGTAAGAAAGCACTATTCCCAGCAGCGCTAATGGCCCCCACATCAGCACTGGATCGGAATAGAAGTATGACAGCATGACAGTTCCGACGAGCGGCGCTATTGGCTGAACCAGCCCAATGACAAGCTGCGCGGCTCCAAAGTACTGCCCACGCTTGTCCGGCGGAGACATCTTGCCGATAATGCTGTATATCACCGGTGAAATCACGTTCTCGCCCATTGTGATAGCTACTACGTCAATGACCAGGAAAACAATGCCGGAAAAGAATGCAAGGGCGAGGAATGAAAAGGAATAGATAAGGCCGCCTATTGCTATCCTGGTGCTGTCCCTTACCCTTTGAAACAGTATGTTGGTGGGCATCTGCAGGAATACAACTGCAAACCCGTTGACTGTATATAGTATACCTATGGCCCTGTTGGTTATGAAGTCGACCCTGCTCCAGAATAGCGTGAGGGTTGTGCCCCACTGTCCGGCCACGAAGAATATTGACCCGATAAGCAGGCTGATTATGATGAACTTGGTGTCCTTCCTCGGGAATGAAAAGCCTGAGGATGACAGGCTCGTCATGTGCGGCGTCTCCTGGACATAAAGGGCGTATATGATCCATTCAACAGCAGTTGACACCGCAGGGAAGAGGAATACATAGCCGTAGTTCAGGTACGACAGGAAGCCTCCTATTGCAGGCCCAGCGGAGAAGCCTATGTTTGCCATTATCCTGA
>JAMDAM010000018.1 GCA_023484805.1 Thermoplasmatota archaeon
GGGGCCAAATCTACCTGCTGCCCCAACCTTTAATGTTCTCTTGCTCATTTAGATCACTTCAGGTATTTTTCCCTGATTATGCTACCCGTATCGCTGCTCATTTTTATAGCTTTTCTAATTTCATCAATCTCGAAATAACCAAGATCCCCTTTTTGCATGGCACGTATGTGCCCATCTTCCGTGGTGGTTATTGTAACTCTTGTAGTGGACATCTGTTCCTCCTCCAGGTCAGGATCACATACCATAACATCATCCAGTTTCACTATGGTAACTGAAACTGGCGTATTGTTGATCGGTAGCAGAGTATCCTTTCCTCCATACTTTGAACCTGGGACTACAGCAGTCTTGAGTGCAGCAACCGCTCCGTAGCTGCATGCATCGAAGAGATTTCCGTCGTAGTCTAGCACATTGATATCAACAAACACAACCCAGACCTTTTTCCCCGGCTCTATAACAAGCTTCTCAAAATCCACCATCTTAGATTCTCTTATGCCTCTGTCAACTACCCTTGCTACTTCTATGGACATCTCGTTTGGGGGGCCAGACTCAAAGGTCGGGAAAGCCATTGGCAAAAGTTCGACGTTTGTGGTGAAAACTCCCAGATTTGGAGTGTCCGGGAACGGCTCGCCTGCATCTATCTTTACTCCAACAAGTATCTTTGTCTTTCCCAGTTCAACAAGTGCTGATCCATTGGCCCTTGGCACATAATTTGTCTGAATCCTGAGTTCTCTGTACTCATCCGGCTTCCGGCCATCGCCTCTTCTTCCTTCCTTTATCTGTTTCGTTATGAAGCTCTTCTTAATTTCAGAGAGAACTCCAAGTGCATCTTTAGGCATTTTACTCACCCTGTTCCTTTTGTTGAATCTCGTATTTTTTTGTAAGAGCTTCCCTCTGGATCTGAGCGATTCTCTTGGTCGCCTTCATTATCATTGAAGTCGCCTGCTCAAACTCTTCCACCGACAGGTCACCATCCATCTGCATGAGGACTACCCTGTCACTTTTGGGGAGAATTCCCATTGGCAAATCAGCCTGTCCAAAATTATCCTCTTCCTTTGAAAGATCAAGGACGATCTTGTTTCCGACCTTTCCAGCAGTGCATCCCACAACCATATCTCTCATTGGTATTCCAGCAGCAGCTACAGCAACAGAAGCGGCCGTAAGTCCTGCTATTCTGGTGCCGGCATCTGCCTGCAACACTTCAATAAACACGTCTATCTGCGCCCTCGGAAACAGTTCTACCATTATTGCGGCCTCAAGTGCCTCCGAGACAACCTTCGAGATCTCCACAGACCTTCTGTCTGGTCCAGGTCGTTTTCTTTCGTCCACGGAAAATGCGGCCATGTTATATCTCGCCTTGACTATAGCCTTGTTGATATCCTGGTTGTGTTTAGGATAAGCTTCTCTTGGTCCATAAACTGCAACCATTATCTTATTCCCTCCCCACTCTATAAATGAAGATCCATCTGCCCGGTTCAGTACGTTTGTCTCTATCTTTATTGGTCTTAACTCATCCGGCCCTCTTCCGTCGAGCCTGATGTTATTTTCGTCTATTAACTTTATATCACTTGCTGTTCCCATCTATTTCACCCTTCTTCGATTCCAGATACGCTTCCATTCTGTCTGTAAGGCCAACGGTATGCGCTTCGTTCTCAACCATCTTTATTGCGTCAATGGCAATCATAATGTTCTTCGGGATTCCGTCCAGCCATATCAGCCCATTCTGGCCCACTACTATGCGCGTGCCGGTTGCATCCTTTATCATATTTACCATCGATCCGCCTTTTCCAATTATTCTTGGTACCTTTGGCGCAGGTATTGAGATTATGTGGCCACCCTCAAGCTTTCTCAATCCAGCATCTTTAAGTGTTACCCAACTCTCCCTCAGTTCATTTATGCTCATTATTTTTCCGTATATATAGTCCCCAATTGCCAGATACCTCTTGATATCTCCGGCTGATGTTCTCCAGGGGGTGTCGTTCATGTGCAGCAGGGAATGATATGGAGAATTAATATCAACAGTCCACATGGACGGGCCGATTTCCAGTATCTTTCCTATTATCTTATCATCTTTTCTTGGAAAATATGGGCCAGTGAAAGGAACTATATCAATAAACTGATCATTTCGCTGCACTATACCAAAGTACTCCGAGCAGTATTTATCCTGTCCACACTTATAGGCGCCATTTCGAACCTTTTCATTGGTCCTTTCTATTTCGTCTCCCGGTATAACTATCTGTTTGGTTTCTGTCATTGCTTCACCTTTATTTATCGCCTCAGACCACAGACTTACTCCATCACGTGCATGGCAATGAGGAAAACAGAATGACTCTGCTTCACTTAAAGCGCTCTACAAAGTGGTCCGGCAATATTTTTCAATTCTCTCTCTGTTCTAAAACATAGTTAAACAATATATATTTCTTGCTACGTATCATTTTTATCCGTTCTGGGAAAATTCATTTTTTCACAATTCTGATATCTATATTTCCTTTGGCTTTTCTTGAAAGATTGCTCATAATTTCTCCCTGCATCCCTGCAGGCACTTCAATCACGCCCATCCATGATCCGTCATTCCCCCACTCCTCCTTTATTATATATCCGCTTCTGGCCAGGTCTCCATAAACCTTTCCGTATGCGTCTCCCGTGAGTTTCACCGCCAACTTTGCCTTTTCCATCCTAATGGGTATGATTGGCTTGAGGAGTTTAAGCACGCCGTTCAATTGATCCTCGGCAGATTTGAAAGGGTCAATGTGAACTTTCGCATCCTCCATTGCCTGGGCAATTCTCAAGGGCGGGTGGGGAGCATTTGTCTGTGGGTTTATCGACTCTCTTGATATCATCTCTATAATCTGCTTTGTCCTTTTCTGGAGCATTTCTTTTCGCTGCTCGGTCGTTAACTGAATCTGTCCTTTTTTCACTATCTCCGATGCAATTTCCTTGATATCTGTTGTTCCGAAGACTTCGATGAGGGATTCATCTCCAACCTTATCTCCCTTTCTTGCATCCTTAAAGACGGTGTCACTTGCAAGGTCGACATTAAGGTCAAAGTCACCTGATTTTATTCGATCAGTGGCGTTTGGATCTACCAGAATTTCAAATTTGTGCCCGTGGGATTCAAATCTGGCCACTATTGAGTCTTCAACCTTGACCATATACAGTGGATATTATGTAAATATAAAAAGTTCCTTAAGAATCTGATATACAACTATCTCCTAACATCTCGGCACAAATTATCGTAAACGCAGCCCAAGGTTCTAGATATTTATCCTTACCGCTGATCCCCTTTTTATGAGAAGGTTGGCAAAACTCTCATTGAGATATATGATATCATTGGATCTCAGGTAATAATTTCTGTCTGGCTGGGCGATCGGTGGTTGATCTTCTGTTATCCTGACAGGAACCATGTTCTGCGCTCTTGTCGCATCTTCCTTAATCTGGGATTTGCTTTCATGCTGGGGAACAATAACCTCATTTGCGGGTGCAGTTTCCGGAGCCATTTCTGTCTTTTTCTCCTCGGTTTTCTGCAGAATCCGGTTGAATTCATCCTGCATGCCAACGTGGAGCTTGGTTAGAAAATCCCTCTCCTCTGGAGTAAGTAGTTCAATAAGATCAAGGCCTATGTCATAAATTGACAGAACAGCTATTTTCTCAAACCTCTTCTCAAAGAATGCCTTAAAGTCGCTCTCGATATTCTTAATCCTCTCATTGACCTTGATATAGTTCGTGATATCATTGGAGTGGAGGTATCCATCAGCTTCGAATCTCAACGAGGTAAGAACCTCAACAAGTCCCTTGTAAAAACCATGATCCAGTTTCTTGATCTTCCTCGATTTTGTCTCAACCCTAAGCATAGATTTCAATTCCTCCGTGAATTTATCTACCTGTGCCTGGGTAAGGGACATACATGACCATAATAGGGATTTATAAATATGTTAGGTGAAAATCAAAAGGGCTTCTGCCTGAAACAATATGTTTCTTGCATCTAGCATAAATCCATCAGGCCAGTTGGTCCGTACCATAAACCCTTGAAGGCAAATTGGTGAAGATGTTGTAAAAGATCTCTTCCCAGTTCTCATTTTCTGCCTTTATCATCATCGCCCTTTTCGGCACAGAATCTGCGGGAATCACCTTGTCCGGCTTACTGCGGTCGTCGACATAGTCTGTTTCAAGCATAAAGGATTTGCCGAATCTCAAAGCCTCGTGTACATTCCTTCTGCTTGCCAGTATGGAAGCTGTAACTCCAGAATTCCATGCAAGGTTCTCCGGCTTCTCGTGATGCTTGACAAGGCGGTGGCTGTCCATCCCAGCGCTGTATGCCATTTCTTCCAGCTGCCTGAGGGAATTCTTATCAAGATCTTCAGTGTGGAGCACCACTGCGCAGCTGACATCTTTTGCTGTTTCAATTGCATATCTGATCATACTGTTGCAATCGTCAACAATGCGCTCAGGTACAGGGAAATGTGGCCTTCCAATTTCTCCAATTGCATTAGCCATCCCTTCCTGAATAAGCTTTGATGCAAGGTCTATCCCCCCCATCATTTCTTCAACAGGGTCCATGCCTGCCTTTTCAAAGTAGAAATAGTCAAGGGGGTAAGGTCCTATTGTTACGAGGGAAAAAATTGAAGATTCTCTCATAACTATATCTGCTAGCCTTATGGTTTCTGAAAATATTGAATTATAATATCCGCTAGGAGGCAATGAGTAATCTGGAAGATTCACGAGATTGAAAGCGGTTCCACCCGCGCTCTCAAATTTGTGGACAGCCTCCATCAGGAAGCCATCTTTCCTGAGATGCATGTGATCATCAAATATGGCACTCAACG
This sequence comes from Thermoplasmatota archaeon, assembly GCA_023484805.1. Lineage (GTDB taxonomy): Archaea > Thermoplasmatota > Thermoplasmata > Thermoplasmatales > Thermoplasmataceae > B-DKE. Next base: position 4,821 of record JAMDAM010000018.1, read on the forward strand.
AAAACACATTGGGCGTATCCTTATGAAATTTGCCAATATGCAGGGCATGGCATTCAATTATGATGGACCGTTTGCACGGAGGAAATAAATAAAGGCACGCCATGCGAAAAATATGAAAAAGGTTTATTATTGGAATATCCTATGGGGATAAGGTGAATTAAATGCAGCAGGGACAGATGGCATATGACAGAGCTATCACGGTGTTTTCGCCGGATGGTAGGCTGTTTCAGGTTGAATACGCAAGGGAAGCCGTTAGAAAAGGCTCCACCGCACTAGGCATAAAATTTAGCAACGGGGTAGCACTGATCTCGGATAAGAAAATCAGGAGTAGGCTGGTTGAACAGAATTCTCTAGAAAAGATTCAGTTTATTGACGATTATGTTGCCTCAGTAACATCTGGACTGGTCGCAGACGCAAGAGTGCTTATTGATTTTGCAAGAATGACTGCCCAGCAGGAAAAAGTAACTTATGGATCGCTGGTCAACATTGAAAACCTCGTTAAGAAAGTAGCTGATCAGATGCAGCAGTATACTCAATATGGCGGAGTGAGACCATACGGTGTCTCCATGATTTTTGCTGGAATGGATAACCTTGGCCCAAGACTCTTTGACTGTGACCCTGCTGGAACTATAAATGAGTACAAAGCAGTTGCCATAGGTTCCGGAAGAGACCAGGTTGCAAGCTATCTTGAAAAGGAATACAAGGAAGATATGAACGAGACACAGGCAGTTGCGCTTGCCATAAAGGCACTGAAACAGGCGCTTGAAGAGGAAGGCGGGCTGAAATCGCCTGAGATCGCCACAATTTCCGCTTCGAAGAAATTCAGGCTCTACACAAAGGAAGAGTCAGATAAGCTCCTTTGAACGCATAATTTTTCTGCAATTCCCGATAGATTACATGGGGGGGTTACCCCAAAGAAAATTTTTGTCCATGAGGTCTTCCACGAGCTAGTGAATTCCACATATAGGTAGTAGATAAGCTACTCCTGACTGACTGTTTGGTTCGAAAAATTCATTAATTATAAAGGATATCACCAAAGATGGAACGAAACAATCTCATGGCCGTAGGTGCCTTCGTCGTAATTTCAATTTTACTGGTTGGGGGGCTTGAATTCTACAACATTAACGAAAAGCCTGCCGCCGATCCTATAACACTTTCCGGCGTAGTGGTCGACCAGTCATGGCTTCACTACGATAAGGCTAATTCTACAGTATATGCAAACATGACGTCCATGGAGAGTTTCATAAATATTACCCTTACATTAAACGGTACTGTTGCCAATGGTACGCTGATAGTGGTTCCACCCTCAATATATAATGCAACTGCAAATGTCACTTTTTCTGCATTCAATAACTATGCTCAGAACTTCACTTTCATAAAGGGAACCTTCAGCCAGACCCTTAGTTTTGCAATAAATACCTCCGTATACAATAACATGACGCTTAACAAAGCTTATGCGGCGAACATTGATGTAGAAAGTGGATCATTCGGAGCAAATGTGCTTAGCATTTTCATAGTGCGGTCCTGATCCTTACCGTTAATAATAAATTCCCGTGTTTAATCCTTTAATGAACAAAAGCCCGAGGGCAACTTACGCTCGAAAGAGTGAGGAAAGTCCCCCCTCCTCGACAGGTTCCAATCAACTCAAGTTGATATCCCGAGAGGGATGGTAAAGAGAAAAGAAATTGACGGTTTCAGGAGCAGGATGACTCGCAAAGACGACGTTCCCTGAAGTGCCGATGGGAACTCTTCCTGGATGGAGCAAGTCTAAAGTGACCCTATGAGACTGTTGTGAGGGTCGGGTAAGACGCATGCCCCGCTGGGGCAGAAGTCGAATGTTGCCAACCGTAAAAGCGGCCAACAGAAGGGGGCTTATTCCGGGCATTTGTTCTCAATCGATATTGTGTGTTTACTGTACAAATTACCTCAGGTAATAAAACAATGTCCGTAGTATTATTAGGAACCCGTTCCAAAATGTTTATTAAGTGCTCTTATAATATATAGTATTATGAACATTGACGCTGCGGGTGGAAAATCTTCTCTTTCAGGCAGGGATTTCAGAAAAGTCAGGGAAGACATACTAATGAAGACTATTAGGATGAAGGAGAAGATTGGTAACAGGTATACCACGATGTCAAACGAGTCAAATCTTGATAACGTGAAAAGTATCCTGAGAAACCTTGCACAGCAGGAACTTGAGGACAAAGCCATGATAGAGAGACTAATAAGGACTGGTAAAACCGCATCAAATGCTCCGTTGGCGGAAGTCAGGGACTATGAGATGCTTGACCACCTCATATCCGATGATCTGGAACAGGTGAACGCCAATGATCTAAACGGGGTTCTGCTATCTGCCATAAAGACAACCAAGGATCTTCATAACCTGCTTCAGCTTATGTCCAAGGAGTACAGCGAGCCTGAAATCAGTGGTGTTCTCAGTCTTCTTGCCCAGCACGAACTCAAGAACAAGGGAAAAATAGAAGAACTTTACGAAGAATTTGTAAACAAGAATTACTGGTAATGACCCAGACCTACAGAATGAGTGTTTTGAATATTCTCAAGAAAATAACTAAAAGATAGAAATTTTTGAGCATAAGGCGCCATTTCATTGATACATTGGCACAGGTAAAATGGAAAAGTATACTTATAAATGGATAATCTCCAAGCATGCACGCTTCGCTTGCTCCATCTGCAGATGAATTCCGGGGGTTTCCATAGTGGCATCCGGAGAGCACTCTGCGCTACCTGGGGGAATAAGGAGAAGAGAGCTGAAGGCTTTGTTCACACTTTATCCAGTCTTCCGAAGGTATTCGCGTGACCGCAAGAAAACACGAGAGGAAAAAGACGGAGAGTGGAACTACCGGAGGCAGAGAAATGGTGAACGTGCCGTTGATGCCTTCATCAAGCTGGGACCGACGTTCATAAAGCTTGGCCAGGTTATTTCTGCTAGGCCGGATCTTCTTCCAAGGGAATATCTAGCTGCCTTCGAGAAGCTTCAGGACAGTGTTCCACCGGCTGATTTTGCACTGGTAAAGCCAATCATAGAGCGGAATATAGGGGACATTGACACAGTTTTTGATACTTTCAATGAAGATGCAATATCTGGTGCTTCACTGGGCCAGGTCTACAGGGCAGTTTATCGGGGAAATGATGTTGCAGTCAAGGTGAACAGGCCCGGTGTGAAGGAGAATCTCAAGATAGACCTGATAGTCATAAAGAGGCTGCTCAAGACAGGTAAAAGATTCATTGAGAACTTTTTGTATTTCAGCATAAGCAATGTTATTGAGGATTTCAGTTCCAGGATTTTTGACGAAGCTAATTATTTAAAAGAGGCAGAAAACATTCGCAGGATACGTGAAAATATCAGCAACCGCGAAGACGTGTTCATTCCGTACGTAATCCCCGAGATCAGTACAGAGGAGGTGATGGTCATGTCCTACATATCGGGAATAAAGATAACAGATATCGATTCCCTGAAGAAGGGGAATGTAGACACGAAGCGGCTCGCATGGAAACTGGACCTCCTTTTCATGAGGATGCTGCTTCGTGACGATATCTTTCATGCTGATCCGCACCCTGGAAATCTTTCCGTGACCGTGGACGGGAAGATCATACTCTACGATTTCGGGATGATCGGAAGCCTTGACAAAAATACCAGGTTCCAGCTTCTCTCCCTCTATGACGGTCTGGTATCAGAGGATCCGGACGCAATTATAGACGCTTTACTCGGTCTTAATGCCCTATCTCCGGCTGCGAACCGGGGAGTTATCAGGCAGAGCATGAACATGATAATAGCCGGGATGCAGGGAAAGAACCCAAATGAGATGGAGATAAGGGAGTTGCTTGAGATTGCTAACAGCGTTATATTTGAATTTCCATTCAAGCTCCCCAGATCTTTGGTACTTTACATGAGGATGTCGTCACTGCTTGAAGGAATCTGCATGCAGCTTGATCCGGATTTCCAGTTTGTCAAGATCCTCAGGGAAATGCTTTACAATGAAGGGCTGTTGCAGGAACTCTACAGGAACCAGATCGAGATTCTTGCGGGAAAGGCCGTGAAAGCCATTGAAAAGGGGATGGACGCAATACCGCTCCTAAAAAGGCAGCTTGAGGATATGTCCGTTCCAGTAAAACAGAGGGATACGTCAAGGCGAATATCTGCCTCGCTCTTCCTGGGATTTGTTCTGCTCGCGTCAGGAATCTTCTACCCCCGGTTTCCCCTCTTGTCAGGTGTTATCATTGTGCTTGATCTCGTGGCGTTCGCTGCGGTAATTCTGAAAAAATGAGAATGCGGCCCTAACCGGGTCACTCAACTTTTACAGTCTTTATTCCCTTTACGGGTATCTTTATGGTTAAAACCCCTTCCTCGTACTTTGCCGTGTAATCCACTGCATAATCGATTTCCAGAGGGAGTGATATTCTCTTGTGAACACTTTCGGGTCTCTGATCCATGTACGTCATTCCGGACCTGTTCAGTTCCCTCCGTGCTGATATCGACAGAGCGTTCTTTTCCAGGACAACCCTGATATTGTCCTTCTTGAAACCGGGAAGATCTGCCTCTATAACTATCTCTCCAGATTCTTCATACATTGTCACTGGAGGATAAACAAAACTCATCACTTCCTTTACACGGTTTCCAACGCCTTTCATGAATTCGTCAGCATAAAACTTAAGCGGTGCATCCATTCCTGCCATACAAAACAATTCAAATAGTTTATTTAAATTTTAGCACATGTGATCGGGAATTCCCCTTTCGCAAGACAAGGGTCGAAAGCAGACAGAAAAACCTATAATTTACAGCAGGATGAAGAAGGAGAAAGTTCGTGAAAACATATAAATTCGGGATATATCCCACGGATTCCTAGGCGACCGGCCTGAACAGCACGCTTGATCCGTGCCGTGAACTGTACAACGCAATGTTACAGCAGAGGATATACGTCCATAGGATGGGAAAGAGTATCTCTTAATATTCTCGGTAGAATGAAATACCGGATATGAAGAGAACCTTTCCTGAATTCAACCATGTACATTCGCAGGTACTGCAGGACGTTGCCCGAAGAGTGGATAAAGCCTTTGATAGTTTCTTCCGCAGAATCAGAGAGAGAAATAACGGAAAACAGTTAAAGGCAGTGTTTCCACGATTCAAATCCAGAGACAGGTACAGTTCCATCACATACACGCAGTCGGGATTCAGGATACTGGATAACGGCCATGTGTGGCTCTCCAAGCTAGGGGAAGTGAGGATGTTCATGCACCGATCCGTCATGGGAGATGTCAGGACGCTTTCAGTCAAGCGTGATTCCGTGGGAGACTGGTTCATTACATTGACAGTTGAGGCAGATAGTAAACCGGATAAACCAGAAGAAGACGAAACCCTGCAGGATTCACAATTTCAACCCGTCAAGCCGGTTGGCATAGACATGGAGCTGAAATCCATCATAACCACCAGTGACGGGATGCAGATCGATCCTCCCCGTTTCCTGGGAAAATCAGAGAAGAAACTCGAGAAGGCGCAGAGGAACCTATTCAGGAAGAATAACGGATCTGGAAAGCGAACGAAGGCGAAGAAAAGGGTCACAATAATCGACAGGAAGATAGCTAGGCAGAGGGATGATTTCTCACATAAGATTTCCGGACAGCTTGCCGATGAACACGATCTGATTGCGCTTGAGGACTTGAACATAGCAGGAATGGTGAAGAATCACCACATGGCAAAGAGCATAGGAGATGCGTCATGGGGACGCATTGTCCAGTACACAACGTACAAGGCTGAAAGTGCCGGTGCTGTTGTTCTAATGGTAAATCCCATGCACACGTCACAGAAATGCTCAAAATGCGGAAACATCAAGCATGATCTGAAACTATCAGATCGCATATACCACTGCAACTCATGCGGCCTGATCATTGATCGGGACCTGAACGCCGCAATAAATATCCGGAATGCCGGATTGAACGCTGTAGGGAGGGGCACTCCCGAATTCACGCCCGTGGAGATCGGAGCTCTGCCAATGGCAACTCCGGTCGTTGAAACGGGAAGCCCCTGCGTTAGCTGGGGGAGGATGCCACCATTCCCTGCAACTACAAACCTGCTTTTCCTGACCTCAGAATTTTCATTGCTGCAGAATAAGGATCTATCTTCTCTCCGGAGAATCTGGCAATTGCATCCTTGCTTTTCAGCAGTTCCCTTGCTTCAAGGAGATACTGTCTCCTTATCTCGGCCTGAAGGGCCATTTCAACCTCTTTCATGAACCTGTCCAGCCTGATATTCGGCCTGCTGCCATTGAATTCCCCGTGCTTCATTATCTCTGAAACAAGCTCATCGTATCCTTTCCCTTTGAGGCTATCCAGCCCGATAACCGGCACCTTCCACTCCTTCTGCGGAGTCATGGCAAGTGAATCCTGTATGTCCTTCATCGCCAAGAATGATCCATCCCTGTCCATCTTGTTGACGACGAATATGTCTCCTATCTCCATTATGCCGGCCTTGATAGCCTGTATTTCGTCCCCCAATCCTGGTCCAAGCACGACGATCACAGTATCCGCAAGGTCAACGATGTCCAGATCTGCCTGGCCTGCTCCCACAGTCTCGATTATTATATAGTCATTCCCGGCTGCATCAAGTATCTTCACGGCGTCCCATGTTGAACGGGATAAACCTCCATTCATTCCACGATTGGCAAGGCTCCGCATGAATATTCCGTTCTCGGTGAGGGATTCCTGCATACGTATGCGGTTTCCGAGAAGTGACCCTCCTGAAAAGGGGCTCGAAGCATCTACAGCAATCACGGATACCTTCTTGTTTCCATCAGATAGAATTCTTGCTAGCCTGCCGATCATTGTGCTCTTTCCTATGCCTGGTGGGCCGGTGATACCGATGACATGGGCCCTGCCTGTATGATTGTATATCCCCTTTATAACCTCCGAGGACTCGATGACCATTTCATCATCCTCAACGATGGAGATTGCCCTCGCAATGCTTCTTCTGTCTCCGTTAAGAATCCCATTGATAATGTCTTGGATTTTCAAGACCGCACCTATTGCATCTTCCTGGATCGGGCCTCAGATGCCCTTGCGGTTATGTGATCCACAATTGTTGATAACGGGGTTCCCGGACCATAGTTTCCAGTAATCCCAAGCTTTTCAAGCTTTGGCTTGTCCCCGTCAGGGATTGTACCGCCCCCAACAACTGCTATGTCATCTATCCCGCGCTTCTTCAGAAGTTCAGATATTTTCCTGAAAACCGTCAGGTGTGCGCCGTTCAGGAGGCTGAGAGCTATCACGTCCACATCCTCATTTATGGCAGTGTCGACGACTTCCTCCGGCGTTGGTAGAAGACCTGCATAGAGCACTTCCATGCCGGCATCCCTGAACGCCTTCGCAAGCACAAGCACTCCCCGGTCATGGCCATCTATTCCTGGCTTGGCGAGCAGCACCTTGATAGGCTTGTCCTTAAACAAGGACAGGTTCTTTCCATCCACCAAATACATTCCTCCCGACATTAGATATCTCTTCCAGAGTAGCGTATGATTCTACTGCTCTTATTATGTATGGCATTGAGTTTTCTTCAGGGTTTCGCAGGGCGTTCTCCAGTTCCGAAAGTGCTTCCATTACCTTTTTCTCGTCCCTCTCCTGCTTCACGGAAAGCAGTTTGGATAACTGGGACTTCTGGGCCCTCCTGCTGATTCTCAATATGTTTATTGGCTTTTCATTGCTTTCGGCATACTTGTTTACCCCGACCATCACTTCCTTTCCCTGTTCAATTCTTATCTGCCTGCGATATGAAGTGGCAGCTATTTCCTTCTGGATATAGCCAGTCTTGACTGCCTGAAGTATTCCACCCATCTTTTCTATTTCACTGAAATACTTGAACGCTTCCTCTTCCATTCTGTCGGTAAGCCATTCCAAATAATATGATCCTCCAAGTGGGTCTATGGTATCCGGTATGCCGGTTTCCTCAGCTATAATCTGCTGTGTCCTGAGAGCAACCTTTACTGCCTGCTCGGAAGGTAACGCCCAGGCCTCATCATACGAGTTTGTGTGAAGGCTTTGTGTTCCGCCAAGCACGGCTGCCATAGCCTCTATCGTTGTCCTAACAATATTATTCAGTGGCTGCTGCCAGGTCAGGGTATAGCCTGATGTCTGGGTATGGAACCTGAGATAGAGGCTTCTCTCATTGCGGACTCCGTATTTCTCCCTGAGTACCGTGGCCCATATTCTCCTTGCAGCCCTCAACTTGGCTATTTCCTCAAAGAAATTTATGGATGAATTGAAGAAAAAGGAGAGCCTTGGAGCAAATTCTGCAGGATCCAGGCCAGCATCTATTCCCATGTCAACATAGTGGAACCCATCTGCAAGTGTGAATGCGAGTTCCTGCGCGGCGCTTGAACCAGCCTCTCTGATATGGTATCCTGAGATGCTGATATAGTTCCATTTTGGCACATTCTTCGTGCAATAGACCATCATGTCTCTTATAAGCCTCAAATGAGCCTCGGGCGGGTATATCCACTCCTTCTGGGCTATATATTCCTTTAGTATGTCGGCCTGTACCGTTCCGGAAATCCTGTCAAGAGGTACGCCCTGCTTCTTTGCCACTGCTATGTACATGGCAGTCAGGACAGCGGCTGGAGCGTTGATGGTCATGGATGTGCTCACCTCTCCAAGGTCAATTCCAGAAAGGATATCTTCCATATCTCTCAGGGAAGACACATTCACGCCGCATCTTCCAACTTCCCCGTCCGCTCTCTTGTTGTCGCAATCATATCCATAAAGCGTGGGCATGTCAAAAGCTATGCTTAGGCCGGACTCACCGTGTTCTATAAGATATTTCAGCCTCTTGTTTGTGTCCTCCGGAGTCCCAAACCCAGAAAACATTCTCATGGTCCAGAGTTTTCCCCTGTACATGTTCGGATATATCCCCCGCGTGAACGGGTATGTTCCGGGTAGTCCAAGATATTTATCCTCAAAATTCTTCCTCAGATCTTGACTGGTATAGATCTCATCTATCTTTATGCTGGACGAGTTGCTGTATTCCCTATCTTCGTACTTTGTTCTGGAATTCCAGGGTTCCAGCACATCTTTTCGCCATTTTCCAATCCGATCCCCCTTCTTTCCCGAGGCTTCTCTAAATTCGGACAGTTTATTCTCCCAGTAATTCTCTTTCACTCCGTCCATCATTTCAATAGTCCACACTCGAATTAAAATTTTTTCCAATTATGCGTCGGCCTTTTCCCAAAAAGGATACAGCTTAGATAACCGGTAGCTGCAGATATGGAACGGATCAAATAAAGGGGGGTCATGCCTGTGCCAACAACTTTCTCAGTATTGAGATGTGACCACGATTCCGGATGTTTCCATGCAAGCTGTTTTCTGCCATATCCGTTCCAAAAAGCCTGTTTTATGACACCGTGCAGTGTGTCACGTGTTCGGTTCATTACTATGCACTGATCGCAGACGGCAATCCTGGCGCCGGATTTGACGCACCTGATGTTGAGATCTATGTCTTCAGCGGTGATAAACGACTCGTCAAAACCACCCAGCTTAACAAATAGATCCTTGCTGTATCCAAGATTTGCAGAGGGCGCTGTTACCTCATAGCCATTGTATATGAGCTCTACCCTGTTCAACGTTCTGAATCTTTCATTGCCCACCTGGAGAACTCTCCCGATAACCATTTCATAACCAAGGGAAATGAATTTCCGCATGGATTTTATCCACTCCGGATCGGCTATGGCATCCCCGTCCGTGAACGCGACAAAGTCATATCTGGCCTTGCTGACGCCTATGTTTCTTCCACCGCCGCGGCTGCACCTTATACTGAAATACCTGATTTCCTTATTTTCACCAGCATATCTCGCCAGTATGTCAGAGGTGCCGTCTGTGCTCATGGAATCCACAACAACGATCTCTTTCGGCCCTTCCTGCAAAAGGAGGCTATCAAGCAGTTCTGAAATTGAACTCGCGTTGTTGTAAACGGTGATAACGATAGATACCCCTGGAGGTTCCGTATTCATACGGTGTTCAGACCCAGTCCATTCTCTTGATTTCCCTCTCCTTTTTCGTGTTTCTCTTGTATTCCTTGTAATGTTCCTTGCACAGGTGTACCTTTGTTTTCTTCTCCTTGAGTTCAAACACCTTGGATGCCAGATCCGCTTCTACCGTCTGAAAACTCTCCTTATCACAGCCAACCACGTCACATATCTTTTCTTTCATATCTGGGAATAATTGTCAGTAAGTATAAAGATTGTCTATGCAAGCCTGTGCAAAAGCTTAATGTTTTATTGCCATGACCAAAATATGTTAGTATCCCCTTCAATAATATCGGCAAAGCTGTATGATCTTCAGGGTGAGATAGGTCAATGCGAGGATGCAGGGGCATCTTCCTTTCATCTGGACGTGATGGATGGGCACTTTGTCCCGAACCTTACCATTGGGCCTGATTTTGTGAAAGCAGTAAAACACTCTTCCCATGTTCCACTGGAGACGCACCTTATGATAGAGAGGCCTGACAAATACTACAGATCCTTCGTTGAAGCCGGATCGGATGTGCTGATGGTTCATTATGAGTCTCCCATCGATCTGGGTACATTATTTCACAAGATGGATCAGGAGGGGATCAGGAGGGGTCTGGTTGTGAATCCTGAAACAAATATCAGCGAGGTTGAAGACCTGATTCCGGGGTGTCACTCGCTTCTGATAATGTCTGTTCATCCCGGGTTCTCTGGCCAGAAATTCATAACGGATTCCCTAAGGAAGATAAGGGAGGCAAGAAAATTCATTGATTCTAACGCTCCAGACACGCTGCTTGAGATCGATGGAGGAATAAATCTGGAGACAGGCAAACTGTGCGCAGAAGCCGGGGTTGATGTACTGATATCAGCTTCGTACATCTTTGGGAATGACATCGGGAAATCCATAGGATACCTGAAGGCGCTTGGAAAGCACTAATTTTCCAGGATTATTCTGCCACCAATCTTAGTTTCGAAGAATGCCATTGCTGCTTTCAGATCGTATAGGCTGAATTTCTTTGCGATCCTTACCTTGAATTGTTTCCTTTCTGACAGCCTGATAAGATCCATAAGTTCCTTTCTATTTCCCCCGGTCGATCCTATGATCCGGATTTCTCGGGTATATAGATCTCCAATATCCAGCCTGGATTCCCTTCCAGTCTGGACGCCGAAAGAAACAATTGATCCGCCATTTGCCACGTGCCTGACAGAATCCTCCCAGAAAGATGATCCCAGTGAATTTATTACTATATCAGCCTTGAAACCGGCCGGCACACCGTCATGCGTGAATATGCCAGATGCGCCGAATTCTCTCACCCAACTGTTTCTGGATACGGCATAAACCTCAATTCCCATAGAATCCGCAATCTGCATGGCGAAAGTGCCGGTGTTCCCGGAGGCACCATACAGTAGCAAACTCTGTCCGGGTACAGCTCCAGCTCGCTGCAGGGCATGGTATGCGGTGAGCCCACCTATTGGCAAGCTAACTGCAATGTCCTCATCCATCTGCTGGTTCAACTTGAATAGCTGTTTCTCAGGGACGGAAACGAAATCGGAATATCCGCCATTTGTAACCACACCCCAGATTCCGCCATGCGGGCACAGGTACTCTCTTCCACTGAGGCAGTATTCGCATGTGCCATCAAACACACGGGGATAGATGATTACCCTGTCTCCAGTCTTCACGTATTTCCCGTCCGTCTCCACTATTCCGTAAATTTCAGACCCTGGAACGTGCGGGATCGGCGCCAGGTTATACAGTATCCTGCCGTTGATCAGGTTATAATCAATGGGGTTAAGGCCAGCCTTCCTGACTCTTACAGTGACATTCCCCTCCTCTTTCAACGGCATATCCATTTCCTCTATCTTCAGGTTATCCTTTCCAAAGGGTGGCGATATCATGAAACTTTTCATTAACACATGAATATCAACGGCATAAAAAGTGTTTCCGAGAGGCGATTATCAAAAACGATCAACAAATCTGATATAAAGAATAAGACATGCATGTCAAACATCCATGTCAGAGAATCAGGCTGTAAGGTCATTCGAGTCCTATATGATAGCAGAACGGAAGAGCAGGTACACGATCAAGGAATATCTATTCCTGGTGAGGCTTTTCCTCAACTATACTAAAAAGGATCTGGCGGAAGTTGATGCAAGGGACGTTGAACAGTTCAAGAAGTATCTTGCATCAGAAAAGAACTACTCCAAGAGCAGTCAGTATCTTGCAATAAAGGCAATACGGCTTCTCTACAGGTCAAAATCCATCCAGCCTCCCCTGAATCTTACCCCTCCAAAACGTTCCAGGAAAATGCCTGTCTACCTGAGCGAAGCGGACGCTGGGCAGCTCTTGAAACAGGTCAGCAATAATGGCAGGAACCTGGCAATTGTATCTCTGCTGCTCTACACTGGAATGAGGGTAGGCGAGTTGTGCAAACTGGATATTGATGATGTCGACACCGACTCCGGCATCGTAAGGATCATGGCAGGCAAGGGAGACAGGGACCGCATAGTTATTATCTCAAGGGAACTCTCGCAGCTTCTGGACAGCTACATCAGTTCAAGGCTGGCGGTGGAAACAGAATCCAAGGCATTATTCATCAGTGGAAGGAAGGGAAGGTTTGACACTTCATCCGTGGAGAGAATAATACGGAATGCCGGAGAAAAGGCTGGAATCGCAAAGAAAGTAACACCGCATGTCCTGAGGCACACATTCGCAACATCTGTTCTCAGGAACGGCGGAGACATAAGGTTCATCCAGCAGATACTCGGGCATTCAAGTCTCGCTACCACCCAGATATATACGCACATCGATGAAACCGTGTTGAAGGAAATGTATAATAAATTTGGCCCGAAATTCTAGTTCTTTCTGCTGACCAGATAGTCAGCAAACCAGTCGAGAAATTTTTTCACGTCAGGATTCCCTCTTATCCTGTGCAGGTGGTTCTTTGCCTCCTTTACAAGCTTCGCGGCCATTTCCGTTGAATAGTCAAGGGACCCTGTGCTGACTACAATGTTCCTAAGTCTCTCAAAATCTGTGTCCGATACGTTTCCGCTCTTAAGGCACTCCTTCAGAAATGCTGCATCGGCAACAGTCGATCTTTCAATGGCTTTCAGCATGAGCAGCGTCTTCTTCCCCTCATTAACGTCACTCTTCACAGACTTTCCGGTGACGGACTCCTCCCCAAAAAGGCCTATTATGTCATCATGCAGCTGGAAAGCAACCCCAAGGGAGTCACCATACGCAAGCAGGTCACTTATATCCTCCTCCGTTCCGCCCAGTATGGCACCAATCCTGAGTGGGCCTTCTACGGTATATTTCGCGGTTTTCCAGAGATGTAGCTTCATCAGGCTCTCCTCATCGAAAGCGTCGTTAAACGGTGATTCTATATCGATGAGCTGCCCGTATCCGGTTTTCTCGATGATGTTTGTAAGCTCCAGGGATGCAAGGTAAGCCTGTCTGAATGGAACTCCAGACTCAAGTATCGCCTGGTGAGCGTAGCTCTCTGCAAGGTCTCCAGCAACTATGGCAAGATTCTCTGCAATTCTCCTAGCATCCCCTGTCCTTTTTGCAAGCAAAGCCTCAACCTGCTTGTGATAACTTGGTCTTCCTCTCCTGTAGTCACTCTGGTCTATGATGTCATCGTGTATGAGGAGGTAGGTCTGCAAAATTTCAATGCTCGCTGATGCCATCACCACACCCTCCTGATCCCTGCTGTAAAGGTCGTGCCCCATCTGAATAAGGATCGGTCTCACTCTCTTTCCGCCATTCAATGTAAAATCCCTGATCTTTGTCACGATGTCCACGATGAAGGGATCGGATATTCCGGCAAGCTTGTTGCGGAAGAATTCCGAAAGTGAATCCTCAACTATTTTCTTTTTTTCCAGCATTATGGTGCTATAATCTGCCAAACCTTACCACTCTAGTTCCACTATCATTGTATTTTTTCATATAACACTTTTGCACTTACCCATTTTTGGTTCATTACAGAAATAAATGCACTTCTCTCCAGAAAACCGTATCCTTTTACCATAAAAACAATGAGAAAGTTTGATTAACACCGTACCTCTGGCATCATCTGGAAATGATTCAGTGCGGCATAGATGAAGCGGGCAGAGGTCCGGTGATAGGACCAATGGTTATAGCGCTGGTGTGTGGAGAGAAGGAGACTCTAAGATCCATGGGCGTGAAAGACTCAAAACTGCTTACTCCAAATGGGAGAGAGAGGCTTTTCCATCTCATTGAGAGATCTGCCTGTAAGGTGTCTGTTGACATAATACAATCCTCGACGTTAAACGAAATGATGAGGCAAATGTCCCTCAACGAAATTGAATATATCCACTATTCAAAACTCATCACACAGGCAGAAGGTGATATATTCCTTGACTGCTTTGACCCGGTAACGGAAAGGGCAGAAAGGCGGTTCAAATCGGAAACCGGGAAAAGCGTAGTATGCGAGCATAAGGCAGATGCAAAATATCCGGCCGTTTCAGCGGCATCCATAATTGCCAAGGTTACGAGAGACAGGGAGATCGATAAGATAAAGGAAAAATATGGAGAAGTGGGATCAGGATACCCTTCAGATCCATACACAATAGATTTTCTGAAACGGGAAATATCAAGAGGCACAGACATTTCCGGCATAGTAAGAACGGAATGGGCCACGTTCAGGCGCATCAGGAATGAAGCTGGCAACAGGCGCCTGATCTGAGAGCCAAGGGTTCTGTTATTACTCGAGTAAAAAAGACTTAAAATAGAGCATGGGGATCAACCAGAGTGGCAAACGATTTCATATTACAGGATAAAACAGAGCAGGCTGACGACTACAATGAAAGGGGGATATCGTATTTCAACCTGATGAAGTATCCTGAAGCTATTCAGCAGTTTACTAAAGCTATAAAGATTAACGGCAAGGATCCGGACTACTATTTCAACAGGGGACTCACATATTACTCGATGAAGATGCTTGAGCAGTCCATATCCGATTATAAAAAGGCAATTGAACTCTTCGGGGAGCATTCAGACTACCACAACGCACTTGGATCCGCACTTGAAGATCTCGGTAAAATGGATGAGGCCATGGCAGAATTCAACGAAGCAATCAAGATTGAAAATGATGTTCCGGATTACTATTACAACAGAGGAAATGTATTCTGGAAACTGAAGAATTACGACGAAGCCCTGAAGGACTATAGCAGGGCAGTGGACCTGAATTCTGCTGACCAGATTTTCATCTACAAGCGATATCAGGCATACATGGAACTGAAAAACTATGAGAAAGCCCTTCTTGATATCGACTCTGCCCTGAAGCTTGTACCGGAGGGTTATCTTTACAAGATGGAGAAAGCAAACCTTCTTGTGAAACTGTCCCGAAGGAATGAGGCCATTGAAATTCTTGAGTCAATAAAGGATAAGGCTCCGGATGCAACGGTGATCCAGGACAGGATAGACGAAATCAGGGCAAACAAGCCATGATACTACCTGTACATCGTTTCTTCTGAAACCTTCCCCACTTTCTTGCTCTGTGCGTCTGTGTACTGCTTTATGACAGCGGCCATCTCTTCATGCATCTTGTTGACGCTGTCCTGCAGAAGTTTTGTGTCAATCTTCAATCCGGTCTTCAGTGTTATAGCCTGGATCAGGGAAAGCGCAGATCCCGGATCGGGAATCTCCACGGAGCATGGGGTTATGAGTGAACTCCCCTTGAAACCCTTGACGAGGCATTCGTTCAGAAGACTTCCGCCAATTCCTGTTATGATGGCCGACTGTGCTCCGGGAATCCCGTTCTTTATGCATTTTGCCAGTTCATCACTTTCAGCTATGCAGTAAGATTTTCTTGTCTCCAGCACCTCGTCAACAGGTATTCCGTCAAGAACCACAATTTCAGATGCTCCTATATTCTTGGCCCATTCTATGATTGAGGCAGATATCTCATAAAGTCCCAGGTCGCTGATGGGGACTTCGCTTATTATGGCCATCACATCGCCCTTCTTGTTGCTGTATATCCTGAAAGGGTGCCTGAGCTTGTTTCCGACAAACACTGCCACAGGGGGGATGTATGGGGATTTCACATGGGCAACCTGGTGCATTCCAAGCTGTTCAATGAGGTATCCTACGGATAGCAGTCCGGCCATGGTGCTGCCTGCGAACCCACCTATAATGATCGGGTGATCATACTCGCGCTTCTCGATCTCCACCACTGCGGTTGAAAATAGCTCATCCTTTCCTGCCATTATTCCACAAGTATTAATGTCGAGCAGAATAATTAAATGTTGCCCATATTTTTCGGGGATCAAAAGGGTAATGTTATTACGAGGAACAATAATCAAGAAGAAGTGATTTTGTGCAAAGTGCCGTAGAACTAAGGGGCTACCAGAAAGGCATCATTGACTTCATTACCGAAAACGTCAGGAAGCATGGATCGGCTGCAGTAGAATCGCCGACAGGGTCCGGCAAGACACTGATGGGACTGCTCTCGGCCCTGGATCTCTCGGATAATGGCACAAGGAAGATACTTTACCTCACAAGAACAAACTCACAGCAGGAACAGATCATAAGCGAGATACGGAAAATAGGCAAATATTTCGGAGTAAAGGCGATACCACTGCAGGGCAGGACAAACCTCTGCGCTCTCTACAGGGAAGTTGAGGATTCTGCTGATTTCACCGCTGAATCCCTGTCAAGGTTCTGCTCCCTGAGAAAGAGGAAAGTAATGTCTGGAGACCCAACTTCCTGCAGATACTTCAATGACAAAGTCAGGTCAAAGGATGTCCAGAATTATATCTTCAGCAATAATCCAACTGCAGAGGAATTCTTCGTATACGCGAAGGAAAATGGCTTCTGTGCATACGAGAGCCTCAAGTTCTCGATGAAGGATGCGAATCTTGTAATAGCTCCATATGCAATCTTCCTCAACCCTGTCACTTCAGGAAGGCTGATCTATAACTGGGGTGTCGCGCGGGACAAGCTTATTGTTATCCTGGACGAGGCACATAATCTTCCTGACATAGCAAGGGAATTCTCATCATTCTCCATAAGCGTGAACCAGCTGAACCTTGCAGAAAGGGAGAGCACTGAATTCGGAGATTTCGAGTTGATGCAGCGGGTGAGGACATCAGATTTCATAGAGATGATCAGGAACGCGATTACTGATCTTGTCAGGGACAAGATAGGCGAGAGTGGAGAAGCCCGCATCAGGTTTGATGAATTTCGTGAATACATGATGATTGAGAATTCCATTAGTTCAGAGAAATACAGCAGCCTTGTTGACTATATGAGCATCTTCGGGGACTACATTGCAGAGAAACGGGAGAAGGAGGGAAGAGTACCAAGAACAGTGATACTTTCCATTGCCGACCGGCTTCGGGCATGGGAGACGCTTGACGATGAAGTATACGCGGCTATTGTTTCACGTGATCGCCTTGGAACAATCGAGGCAGTCTGCATGGACCCATCCAAAATACTTGATCCATTGAGGGAATCGTGGACCATACACATGTCCGGCACACTGGACCCATTTGAGGTCTACAAGAATGTGACCGGGTTTACGGACATGAATCACATGATTGTCCCTTACATTTTTCCTGAGGAGAACAGGAAAATAGTATATGATGGCAGCATTACAACAAAATACGATGAATTCGACGATCAAGAAGCTGCCAAAATGCACGACATGATAGAGAAGCTCATCAGGACAGCGGGAAGGAACACAATAGTATTTTTTCCCTCATACAGCACCATGGACAAGGTCTCAATGCAAGGATTCAGCTTCCGCTACTTTTCAGAGCGCAGGGACATAGATCAGGGATCTCTCATGGAAATGGTGAGGAAGTTCCGAAAAGGGAAGTCTGCTATTTTTGCTGTATCCGGAGGCAGGATATCAGAAGGCATGAACTTTCCGGGCGTAGAGCTGGAGATGGTCATAATAGCAGGCATTCCGTACCCGAGGCCGGATGCAAAGCAGAAGGCAATCATGGAATATTATGAGAGGAAATACGGGAACGGCTGGCTCTATTCCGTAATTTTTCCCACAGCCATAAGAATGAAGCAGGCAATCGGGAGGCTCATAAGGAACGAGAAAGACAGGGGGATGGCAGTAATACTTGACAGGAGAGCGGCGTCGTTCATGAAATACATTCAGGGCCTTGAGCTGTCCACTGACCCTGAAAGGGCGGTATCTGATTTCTTTATGAAAAATAAGTAAAATGATTTCGCAAACTTGCAAATGCAGGCTTTAAAAATTATATAACATACACGTATAATGTGACGCCACGGAAAACAACATTAGCGATTTTGCCAGAAAGCTTGATGACTTCATAGCGAAGGGACAGATACGGAAATGGGTCATTGTCGGGATCCTCATAGGAATAGCTGCTGGCCTTGGGTCATATGCGCTCTATTACGGAATAAAGCTCGTCACCGTAATTATGTTGACGGGCATTACTGGGTTTACTCCTCCCGTGACCGCTGCATCAGGCGGATCGCCCACATATGTTATCGGAACCTTTGACAGAATTCTGATCCCTGTATCCACCACACTGGGTGGGCTGATTTCAGGGATAATAATTTTCCGTTTTGCACCTGAGGCTGAGGGTCACGGCACTGATGCTGCAATTGACGCATTTCACAATAAGAACGGGAAGATCAGGAGACGCGTGCCTCTGGTTAAGACGGTTGCATCGGCTATAACCATAGGATCTGGAGGAAGTGCCGGGAGGGAAGGTCCCACTGCCCAGATTGCTGCAGGTTTCGGGTCATTTATTGCGGATACATTCCGGATGGACGATCACGACCGGAGGATAGCCATGGCTGCTGGAATAGGGGCCGGGATTGGAAGTATTTTCCTGGCGCCTCTGGGCGGCGCTTTGCTCAGCACGGAAATCCTTTACCGGAGGGACTTTGAAGTGGATGCCCTGATACCTTCAATAATAGCTTCAGTCACTGGGTATATTATTTTTGGATACAACTTTGGTTACAGGCCCCTGTTTGATATTCCCGGTTCAGGTGTGCTCGGTTTCGCTCATCCGGAGTCTCTTATACTGTATTCTCTGGTAGGTGTTGTGGCCGGCCTGTTCGGTGTGTTTTACGTAATCTCATTCTATGGTATCCAGGGTATGTTCCGCAGGATCAGGAGGCTCCCAAAATTCGTGAAACCAGCGATCGGAGGGCTGATCGTAGGTCTGATAGGAATTTTCTTCCCGGAAATACTTGGCCTTGGATATGGGTGGGTGCAGCTCATATTCTATGACAGGCTCTCTCTCTTCCCCGTCTGGCTCCTGCTGGCACTCATAATAGCAAAGATAGTTGCAACTTCATTCACAATAGGATCCGGTGGGTCGGGAGGAGTATTCGCTCCCGGTATGGTAACCGGAGCTCTTGTAGGGGCTCTTATGGGGGTACTTTTTGTGCCATTCTTCCCGTACCTGAACGTAATAGAGGTGACAATCATAGGAATGATCTCGTTTTTCGGTGGCATCTCGAAGGCGCCCATTTCTGTCATCATAATGGGGACAGAGATGACCGGAGGTTACACCCTCTTCCTGCCTCTTATGATAGCGACGGTAATCTCGTATTATATATCTGGCCAGAAGTACTCAATCTACAGCAAGCAGTTACCTAACAGGCAAAGTTCTCCTGCGCACAGGCTGGAGTATGAAAGACCGATACTGGATGATATAACTGCTTATGAATCAATGAAGAAGGATTATTACTGGGTTTCTCCGGATGCTCCCCTGCGGGAGGCGCTCCAGACAATCAGGCAGAGCAAGACGAAAGGGGTAGTTGTCCAGGAGAATGGCGTGTTGAAAGGCTTCCTTTCAGTTGAGGCTGTTAAGCCGTCAATGGACATAGACAGTACCAGAGTCAGGGATATCATGGATACTGACGTCAAATATGTGAAGACCACCGCAACCATGCACACTGCCCTCGATCTCCTTACTACAACAACTACGGGAAAGGTGGTTGTTGTTGACGATGCAAACCCTCAGATCGTAAGAGGGACGATAGGACTGGCAGATATTGCGGAGGCGTACAACAGGGAGATAAGAAAAATCAAATTGGAGCAATCCAAGATAGGATAAAAGGAAAATGCTCATGTCAATCAATTTCAAAGCATATATATCCTTAACACATGACTTTGAAATGGCAAGACCTGGAATGGATTGCGCAAAGATCTGCGGCTTAAGGAGAGTCTCCATCGTGAGCGGACTGCCTTTTCCAGGAGTGAGTGAAATATGCCTGCTGTGAGAGACGCATTGGTTGCGGGGACGAGAAATTTCAGGCCTGAAGATATCAGGAAGGTAGTGGAAATAGGAAACAGCTCCCTGACTGAATATTATACCGATACACTGCTTCTCGATCTTTATGAGGCCTGGCCAAACTCCTTCATTGTATATACAGTAAATGAACGCATAGTGGGATTCATTGTAGGATCTAAATTCTCCAGGACCGAGGCTAGGATTCTTCTTCTGGCGGTGGATGCCAACTTCAGGAGAAAGGGTGTAGGCATGGCCCTGATGAATAACTTTGTGGAAGTGTGCAACCGTGAGAATCTTCTGTCCGTGAGGCTTGAAGTGAGGACGGACAATGACCAGGCAATAGGTTTTTACAAGGCATTTGGTTTCTCGGTTATCTCTGTAATAAGGGCATATTACAGCGACGCTTCTGATGCCTATCTTATGTGGAAGCTTCTGTGACATCCTCCCACGACTAAAGCCATGGGTTTCCCGTTCACAATGATAAAAAAAGAGGGGATTAGAAGACTGAAATTTCCCCGTTGACAAACTTGTTCGTCAGGTCAGATATGTTTTCCAGCCTCTGATCAGCGATCCTTCTAATGTTGGTCCTGTGCTTCGACCTGTCAGCACCGGGCGCATAAATCAGTTGTATGCTGGCAACGTGAGGTTCGTCTATTGGTCTTCCTATCTGCGAAACTATCCTGACCATGGCCTCCTCAACATCCCCGCCGCTTTCCTTGACAACGTCGGCAGCTATGAGGTTGGAAAGCACGTTATAGAGCTTTCCCACATGGGTAACAGGGTTCTTTCCGGCAGCCGCTTCCATGCTCATCGGTCTGTATGGCGTGATTATGCCGTTTACCCGATTTCCCCTCCCGACAGAACCATCGTCACCGTTTTCCATGGAAAGTCCCGTAACTGTGAGGTAGTAAACGTTGTCATCCTTCAGATCGCCAGTGTTTATGAATATCTTGACGTTCAGTTCGGTCTGCTTCCTGACAAAATCTGTAACGAGGCTTGTCAGCTCTTCCTTTATGGAGAAATACTCTTCCTTGTCCTTGACAAATTTATCAACGTATGCAGCAGCGATAGTGAGATTGATCGTATCCTTCTGCCTGAACCCCATGACCTTTATATCATATCCGATTGCCGGGAGTTTCTTCTTGATTTCTCCATTCAGGTATCTTTCTGTCTTCAGGACAAGATTCTCTGTGTCGGTGAATGGAGCAAAGCCTACACCGAATGAAGTGTCATTGGCCTTGTGTTTCCTCGTATCATACAATCCTCTCAGATCTATAGAGCCATGTCCTATCCTGGAATCTATCATCACGTCAGCATCAAGGTCGAGATGCTTGAAATTGGTTGCAAGGAATTCCTTGGTTGCCTTGACTGATATGGACTTGTAAGGAATTCTCTCTCCATCAATCGTTGTTGTTGCCCTTCCGCTCAGCAGGATATAAACTGGTTCAAGAACCCTGCCTCCGCCGAATTTTGGTGCAGACTGCCCTCCAACTACTTCTACCTGATCTGTATTGTGGTGGAGTATCCTGCCATATTCCTTAAGGTAATACCTGCTCAGTCCCCTGCTCACGGCTTCTGCTATTCCATCGCAAACACTGTCAGGGTGACCAACGCCTTTCCTCTCTACAAGTTCAACTTCCCTCTGGTAAACCGGTGTCTGGTTCAATTCCTCAATTGAAATGTTCCTGTCAGTTCCCTGTTTTTGCTTGACTACAGTTGTTTCCATTGATTTATCCTCTGCTGATGCCATATATAAATTATATTAAACATTTTGTCAGCGACAGGGATAAATTACCCACATTCTACTATTATTACTTAACGTAATATTTCATTGCGCCGTAGCCAAAACGTTTTATCATTTTTTCCCTTAGGTCTACAGGATGAGAGCACTTGTCAGCGTCAGTGATAAATCAGGGCTGGTCGAGTTCATAGGGGAATGCGGAAGTTCCATAAGCGAAATATATGCCACAGGCAGCACGGGAGACCATCTGAGGAAGAACGGCATCAAGGCAAGGAGCACTTCAGAGCTGACCGGATTCGACGAACTTCTTGGAGGAAGGGTGAAAACTCTTCATCCAAAAATCTTTGCAGGCATACTTGCCGATGGCGAAGCTCGGTCGAGGAAGGACAGGGATTACCCTGACTTCGACATGGTCATCTGTAACTTCTATCCATTCAGTCAGGTCTCCGGCGGAAATAACATCGAGGCAATGACAGAAAACATTGACATTGGTGGTGTCTCCCTCGTCAGGGCAGCGGCAAAAAACTACCGGAATGTCATAGTACTCTCGGATCCATCTGATTACGTGGTAGTTGCAGATTCACTGAGAAAAGAAGAAAAAGTGTCGGAAAATATCAGGAAAGAACTAGCCCTGAGATCTTTCCAGCGGGTGTCAGATTATGACATCCTGATCTACAACTCACTGTTCAGGGTTATGGACGGAGGAATTTCCCAGAGCCTGCTCATCAGCGGGATCAATGGGGAGAAGCTTAGATACGGGGAAAATCCGGACCAGCGGGGGTATCTGTACTCAGACGGATCTGTATTTGGAGTTGCAAACAGCAGAAAATTGGGCGGGAAAGAACTATCATACAATAACCTCATGGATTCGGATTCAGCCTTTGCTGCCGTCATGGAATTCGAGAAGCCGGCCTGCGTAATAGTGAAGCATAATACCCCTTGCGGCGCCGCAGTCGGCAAAGATCTTCTGGAAGCATATATGAAAGCCCTGGATACAGATAGGGAGTCTGCATATGGATCTGTCATAGCATTCAACAGGGAGGTCGATGAAGAAACAGCTTCCGCTCTTTCACAACTGTTTGTGGAAGTGCTGGTTGCACCTTCATACGGTGAGAAGGCGCTTGATATAATTAAGAAAAAGAAAAACCTGAGAATACTGGAAATCAAGCCAGAGCAAGGCAGAGGCGTGAGGGTCAGGTCAATATCCGGGGGTTATCTTCTCCAGGATGAGCTGACTTCACAATTCGGGAAACTGGAATTGAAGACTGTAAAACATGCCACTCCGGAACAGATGGAGGACCTTGATTTTGCCTGGAAGGTGGTAACACACTGCAGGAGCAATGCGATAGTCCTGGCCAGGAACGGTGCCACGGTTGCCATTGGCGCGGGCCAGACATCCAGGGTGGAAGCACTGAGGATTGCCATAGCCAAGGGCGGAAAGAAATGCGAGAACTCTGTGCTTGCTTCCGATGCCTTCTTCCCATTCTCAGATAGCGTTGAACTCGCCGGTGAAAACGGAATCGCAGCAATAATACAGCCAGGCGGATCCATAAGGGACGGTGAAGTTGTGACCATGGCGGAACAGAAAGGTATCCCAATGTATTTTACTGGAAAAAGGGTATTTCTCCACTGATTCTAGAATGGGAACTCAGGGAGCTTCTCGACCTTCTTTCCAATATCTTCAATTTTCATTCCGTTCATGCTTCTTATCCAGTGCCTGTAAAGGCACTTCCCTTTTATTGATGAATTTTTCCACATAGTAATTTCGTCGGCATAGACGTTCTTTGCTGAGGTATCGTTCTTCATATGGAGTATGATTGCATAGACGTCCTCTGCAGTCGCACCTCTTGAAAAGATCACCTGGTCGCCATATATCGGTCCCTTGACAGAGCAGTTCCTTCCGAGCATGATCATGTTCGCCTTCGCTCCTTTTATGGTTTGCAGAACCTTGCCCACCTCGATATTCATCCTGCACTGCAGCTTTCTGGCACGAATTTCGCCTGCCGCCTCAAGCGTATTGCATTCTATGTCACCGTCGACACTGACAAGCTCACCTGCCCTGATGTCTCCGGTAGCTGATATATTGCCGGAAGATTTGATGGAATCTGCCACTATTATCTCATTCGCGATCATGTCTGAACATTCCAGCGACCTTCCCGTCTTTAGTTCGTCCACTTCAACCAATCCCCTGGCAAGCATATTTCCTCCGATATTCATTGTGTCGCATTTCACACTGTTGAATTCGGCATTCTTTCCGGTTGTGATAAGTGAGCCATCCATATGCCCGGTGCTTTCCAGGTTCCCGTCCACGCTTGCGGAGTCAAAAGTTCCTCCCGCAATCCTTGCACTAATTCCGATCCTCAGGTTCCTGCAGTCGACGTGATCCAATTCGACCGAGTCTGCCTGTATGTCATCGCACTTGAGATCGCTACCCTTGATCATTCCTCCAACAGAGACAGTCCTGCACTCCATCCTATTGTCAAATATGATGTCATTTCCAGCTATGGCTTTCTCACAGGATATTGAACCCGCTTCAACTGTTCTGTCAGCGTCCAGGGTCCTCGCTTTTATGTTCCCCTTAACGGAAAGTGTGCTCCTGGATGCAGTTATTCCATCCATTGCCTCAAGGTTCCCTGCCACATCCAGGTCCGCCTTTAATGTGGCTTTGTGGCAGACTATGCTTCCCGGAACCTGGCTCCTGGCTTCAACCAGTAGATCGCCCTTTACGGTGAGGGACATAACAGACGGTGATATTTTCCCACCCTTGAGATAGAGATTTCCCTCTACGATCTGCTTCTCATAGACCTCTCCGTTCGAGAGTATAATGTCGCCTGCTTGCCTGAACATCTACATGGAGAAAAAAATCCAGCTATTAAATAATCGCTCTTTGTCAAGGTATTTTATCGCATGACTGCATGTCAATTCATGAACTATAAGGTGATAGGCAAATCAGACATGAAGGTGTCTGAGGTCGGATTTGGAGCATGGCAGGCAGGAAGGAAGGGCTGGGGATCTGACTATGACGATGAAAGCATTATAGAAGCCATCCGCAGGTCCGTGGATGCAGGACTGAACTACATAGATACGGCAGAAACCTACGGAGACGGGCATTCTGAAGAGGTTGTTGGCAGGGCCATTTCGTCAATACCAAGAGAGGATATCATTATCGCCACAAAGGTCAAGCCTCCACATTTTACGCACGATGCAGTGATCAAATCTGCCAATGAGAGCATGAGGCGTCTTGGAGTCAAATATATTGATCATTACCAGCTTCACTGGCCGGATACTTCAGTTCCAGTCAAGGAAACGCTTTCAGCAATGGAAGAACTCGTTGACCAGGGGAAAGTAAGATACATTGGAGTATGCAACTACAATGCGGAAGAGCTTGAAAATATGATCTCCCTGATGAAAAGACATGAGATAGTATCCGATCAGGTAAAATACAACATAATTGACCATGATCCGGAAAATGGACTCATGCAGTTTCTTGCAAGCAGGAGGATGACGCTTGTAGCGTGGAGCCCAATAGCAAAAGGTCTCCTGTCAGGAAAATACACAGCCGAAAATCTGCCAAAGGATGATATAAGAAGTCGTGACAGGCTGTTCACAAAGCAAGCTCTGGCTAAAATTCACCCGCTTCTGGATTATCTTCGCAAAGTAGCAGCTCTCAGGGGCAAGACCATGTCCCAGGTTTCGCTGAATTATCTGCTTTGCATGGGGGCAGAGGTCATACCTGGAGCAAAGAATGCTGCCCAGGCTCTTGAGAATATAGGCGCATCAGGGTGGAGGCTTAACGGAACTGAAATTTCCGAGATAAAAAAACTGGCAACTTCGAGTGACTTATCCGAAGCTTGAATTATGATTTTTCTGTAAATTCCAGCTTTCAGTGAGAAAAGAGTATGAAAGCGGCCAGGAATCCAAGTATCGCCCCGGTGTTTATGTATGGCAATCCAGGAGCAGGCTTCTCAACGTTGGTGAAAAATAACAGGAACATTGCAGCCAGCACGCCTATCATAGTGAAGAGCACAAAGTAGAACCAGTTGACAGGATAGCTGTATGTGAAAGCTGATACAACAAGTATGCTCGGCATTGCTATATCTCCAAATCCAAGCATCATCGCACCATGTTCTCCCCTTCCCGCGAATGTTATGTCATTTAGTTTTGTACCCCTTCTCGAAGGTATGACGAAGAGCAGCGGCAGGTTTTCGTCAACTGCAGCTTCGGCAAGAGCTATCATATGCTTGGTCTTGTAAACGGATATGTAGTCATATACGGCGAATATTATAAGGAGTGCAACAGCCGCCCATATGCCGACGATCACTCCCCATACGGATGATACTCCAGCGACAAGCATGATGCCTGAGGCATCGACAACATACCATTCATTCCGGAACGCCAATAGGTAGAGAAACAGGAGCGGAAGTACAATGACGATTGCAAGGGAAATCACGTTGAACTCAAACAGTGTGTCAGCGATGTAGGCTGCGATAGGCACTGAAATTATTAGTGACACATAGAAGACAACGTATGTTACCATGAGTATGAATATCCACTTAAGGAACCGTACTTTTCTCTTTCTTGCAAGAAATATAACTGCAAATGAAAACACTATTATTAGCGGTATGAAAATCAGAACATTGCCTATGCCGCCGGTTGTGCTGGTTGCCTTGATTCCTGCATCCTGTATTATAAGCTGTTCAGAGACATATATTGCAAACAGGGAAGACGCGACGAATATGATCATCGCGGAGATCTCAGGAACTATTCTTCTTATTTTTCTCACCCTTTTTCTTCTTTCCATTATATTCGCAGTCTATCTTTGGGCAGAATTTCCATTTCCTTCCCTTTCCTGTCATTATTATCAGAGGAGCTGAGCAATATGGGCATTTTTCCCCAGTCAACGAAAGAACGCCCATCTGGGGAAGGGCGTAAGTAACCTTGCAGTTAGGGTAATTGGAGCATCCAAGGAACCGCTTTCCGTATCTAGACTGCCTGACAACAAGGCTTCCCCCGTCCGAGGGGCATTCCCCAAAGGAATCCTTGGTCCTGTTGAAATCACATTTCGGGTTGATGCATCTGATATCCGGTGACTGTCCCTTCCTTATGACCTTTATCTTGGGGAGTGAGCAGATTGGGCATCTATCTTCCAGCAGTTGTATGAGGGACCTTCCAGGCATGTTGAAGTTTATCCTGCAGCTCTCATCCTCGCACTTTACTGTGTAGAAATCCCTGTTCTTCAATAGTATGATATT
>JAMDAM010000013.1 GCA_023484805.1 Thermoplasmatota archaeon
AAATATATCGCCCTGAGGGCAATTTCTGAATCCCCAAGGAACGGCGTTGAAATTATGGACTATATCGAGAAGATGTCATGGGGATGGTGGCGACCATCACCCGGATCAATTTACCCCATGCTGGAATCACTTCTGGCCGATCATCTCGCAATCAAGGGAAACGACGGAAAATATGCCATAACCGAATCCGGATCCAGGGAGCTCGGGGAAGCGCAGTGGGGCCCATACAGGGCACCGAGGACGCTGGAGGAGATGATCGCAGAAATGGACGGATACCTTTCGTATATAGAGGAGAGCGGAGAAAAGGCAATTTCCGAAAACAGGGAACAGCTCATGCACGTAATGGAAAGACTTGAGAAAATGTTGCGAAGGTGAAATGATGAAGGCAATTGAAACAAAGGATCTTACGAAGATATACGGCGGGCACCTGAAGGCTGTTGACGCGCTGAATATAGACGTTGAGGAGGGAGAGATATACGGGCTTCTTGGTCCGAACGGGGCAGGCAAGACAACGACCATAAAGATGCTTACCACGAGCACCCCACCCACCTCGGGAACAGCCAAGGTCGCCGGGTACGACATAATAAGGGAATCGCTCAAGGTCCGGAGGGAGATAGGAGTCGTTCCGCAGGACCTGACAGCTGATGAGGACCTGAAGGGCTATGAGAACCTCATGATGGTGTCGCAGTTCTATGACATCCCGACGGCAAAGGCAAGGGAAACCATAGAAAGGCTTCTTGGCCTCGTGGATCTGAAGGAGGCTGCTGACAGGTATGTCAGGGGTTATTCCGGAGGGATGAGGAAGAGGCTTGAGCTCATAATAGGCCTCGTGCACGATCCTAAGATACTGTTCCTGGATGAACCAACGCTTGGGCTCGATGTCACCACAAGGAGCCAGATGTGGGATTACGTAAGGCAGATACAGGAAAAGCTCAACGTAACTATAATTCTCACCAGCCACTACCTTGAGGAGGTTGATGCCCTCGCCGACAGGATATCGATCATCGACCACGGGAAAGTTCTTGTCACCGGTACCTCAAATGAACTTAAGGCAAAGCTCAAGGGAGACATTATCCAGATGACATTCAGGACGCAGGGGGACGAGGATACCATCAAAAAGTACCCAAACTTCATTGAAATCAAGGACAACGGACCAAACAGTGTAAGGATGAAGGTACAGAATTCCGACGAGGAACTGCCGGACATCATCAAGTACATTTCAGAGAACAAGCTGGCGGTCACCAAGATGACAGTCCAGAAACCTTCCCTTGACGAGGTATTCCTGGAGTACACCGGGAAGGACATAAGGGTTGAGGAGAGTCCGGGTGATTTCAGGAAGACGATGTTCAACATGAGGAGGGTGAGGAAATGAGTGGCCTGGGGCCTCTTACGGCTAGGGACCTTAAGAAATGGTACAGGAACCCCGTGTCACTGACCACCGGGCTTATTCAGCCTTTCTTCTGGCTGGCGCTGTTCGGGTACGCATTCAGCAAGCTTGGCGCCATAGACCCGGCTGCAATTGATTACGCACCCTCATACATAACCTTCCTTCTCGGAGGCGTGCTGACCATCATCGGCCTTTTCACGGCCATGTTCTCCGGCGTGAACATAATATTTGACAGGAGGCTGGGACCACTGAGCAGGTTCCTCATGTCCCCCATCCACAGAAGCTCCATCGTCTTTGCGAAAATTATATCCGCAATGGTCAGGATCCTGGTCCAGGTCGGCATCATCATACTGGCAGCACTAATACTGCCAAATGGCCTGATTTTTGCCCACGGATTCACGGTAGAGGGTGCCCTTGTGATAGTGACCGCAGTTGTGCTGGTGGCCTTCATATTTTCCTCCATGTTCAGCATCATTGCAGTCAGGATAACAAGGCCTGACACAATATTCGGGATTCTCAACCTTGTTAACCTGCCTCTGCTGTTCACAAGCTACGCGATGTTCCCGCCCGCACTCATGGCTGGCTGGCTCAGTACGGTTGCGCAGTACAACCCCGTTTCGTGGTCGGCAGAATCCATCAGGACGGTTATCCTCAACGGCACCATGCTTACCGCTGCTCAGGGAAGCCAGCTGCTGACATGGCTTGGCGGGCTCGCACTGCTGGCTGTCGTGATGCTGCTCATAGTCTATTTTGTGTCAGAGAAGGAGATCAGGGAGTAGGCGTCACCACGCTTATCCACGGAATAACTCCTCTCTAATTTTTTTGCAAATAATGTGCAGATAGGTTCTCTTTGTTAAGGTTTTAATCGGTCAGCGCAATGGAGATGCATGATCAATGTGGGATTCTTTTATAATGTCGTTCCGGGCAAGAACGGTGAATTCGAGAAGTCCTTCGAGAGTGTCATAGAGTACCTGAAGGCCAATGTGGACGGATTTGTTAGCGCTGTGCTTTACAGGGACGTCAGGAAGCCTGATGAATACATGATATTCAGCGAATGGAAGGACGGCGATGCATTCAGGGAATTCACCACGAGCAGGCCTTTCTTTGACACAACCAGCGCAGGAAAAAGCCTGCTGGCCACTAAGCCCAGGCATGTGGTACTGAAGGGATACAATCAGTGATAGCCTGGCACGGTCAGTGCGCCGGGGTTTCAGCCTCCTGCTGGCTGCCATCCCCCGCCCTGTAGAATATCCTGAAGAATACAAGGGACAGGGCTACGAGTATTATCCCGCCTATTATTGTTGTATAGAATATTTGTGTCTGCATCGCACTGTTGTTCAGGAGCGATGTCAGGTTCAGGCTCTTCGCAAACAGCCATGGATAAACTGTGTAAATCAGGAAGAATGCCGAAATTGCCATGGCTCCCTGGAAAACTAGCTTGTTCGACGCAATCTGCCTTGTTCTGTTGAACATCCAAAGCGCAGGCAGGATCAGTGTTATCAATGCCGGAACCACGATGAAAGCTGGAGTGTTTATGTCCCCAAGGTATGCGAAGGACAAGCCCGCAATAGACATTCCAATTCCAGTAACCACCAGCGGGAGGTACCGCCTCACGCTGAGGTTATAGAATACGGCTCCCAGGCCGAATAGAAGAATGGCAGATCCTGCAATAAAACCGTCATCCGGCAGGAACGAAATGAATTTGACAAGATTGAACGTTCTGGCAGTGGCATTCACACCAACTCCGCTCAGCAGAGAAGTGTATATAACCAGTATAAGGATCCCAAGCACGTAGGTTATGACTGCATACACCGTGTAGAGAAGCTTCCTGTTAACAATCCTGTTCTTCCAGATGTATTCCGCAGCTATTATGGAGGCATTCCTGCCGACGTAAAGTATGAGGAATATGAGGATGTAGCTTATGTATGCGTATGCAACCAGGGGCAGCGCGTCCGGCACCAGTGCTTCCACATTGACCGCATAGAAGACAAAAAAGGTTCCTGTGATCTCCCATATGGGCACGAGAAACCTGAAGACCTTCTTTGTGCTCTCCTCGTACTTGAACACGATGGCGGAGGCTGCCATCAGCTCCGTGGATATCATGGCAAAAAATGCAGCGAATATGGCGGCGTTCAGGGCCACCTCCGGCTGGATCATCTGTACCATTGTACACCCTTCTCCTTTTCAAGTTCCTTGTCCACAGCCTCATTTCTTATGACCCTGGCTGCAAAATAGAAGGTGAATGGCACTATGATCAGGTAAAATATGATTATCCCTATTCCAAGCGGTATGACCGACGGGGAGGTATTAGCTGCCTGCGTGACGGTCATCACGTTGTCATATATGATCCATGGCTGCCTTCCGACCTCATCCGTTACCCAGCCGGAATCATAGACTATCTCAGCCAGCACTCCTGACACTATCATGCCGTATAGCATGATCCTTGAGGTGAGGGGTTTCCTCCGGAAGATCCTGTAGAGCAGGTAAAGAAGGAATAGGCCCAGCAGCAATCCTCCACCCACCATGGTGTCGAAAGTCAGGTGGACAAAGAGAGGCGGCCAAGGCTGGTTTGGATAGCTAAGGAGTCCGGGAACCGGCTGTGATGAATTGAGCGAAAGGAAAGCCAGCATGCTCTGCACTCCTGGAATTGACAGGTAATACTCCAGATGGCCGTTGACCATTATGCCTCCAAGGAGCTCCGGCGCATTCACCATTGTATGGAAGTAATTGAGCTCAATTGCTGCATACTTCAGAGGCTGCATTGTCAGGAGTCCCCTCATCGCGCTGTCCCCGGTTATTCCGGCAAGAGCTATTGTTATTAGGCCGACGAGAGCCGTGATGTTTATGGCCTTTGAATATACATTGCGTGCTTCCTGGTTTCTCGACCTCAGGTAATTCACCGCAAAATACGCCAGCAGGGCAAAGGACCCGGCTGCTATGGTTGTGGTTACAACATGGCTTATCTCGCTGAATGCGGAGGGGTTCGCTATTGCGGCAAGCGGATTGATGTCAGTCAGTACGCCGGTGCTGATATAGACCGGGATATTGAAGCCGCTGGGCGTGTTCATGAAGGCGTTGATCATCGTTATGAAAACTGCAGACAGAACAGTGCCTGCCGCAACGAAAAGTGAAAAGATCCAGTGATGGTACCGGTTCTTGAAGTAGTCCCAGTAATAGATGTATATGACAAGGCATATTGTCTCAAGGAAGAATGCAAAAACCTCATAGTAAAATGGCAGGATGTCAACCTTGGCTATCAATACCATGAAGTTAGGGAACAGCGAGAAAAGTTCCACGGCAAGCACGGTTCCGCTTGCAGTTCCAACAGCAAAGAAGATTATAAGCGCCTTGGAAAGCCTCTTTGCGAGCACACCATAATAAACATCCTTCTTCCTGATTGCAAGGAATTCAGAAAGAGATACCATTATGGATAGCGCAATGCTGAGTGTTACAATAAGAATGTGTGCAGCCAGGGTGTAGCCCATGAGGAACCTGTCGAAATTAATAATGGATATCATTAGGCTCTGTGGCTAATCAGTGCAACGTTAATAAATATTGATAAATTCCCTTCCGAACAATAATAATGAAAAATAGGGAAAGGGGGTTTTATGTCAGCTTACTTTCCAACAGATTTGGCCAGTGCAGAATATGCTTCCAGGTATTCAAGCCCCTTCTTTGTTCCCAGATCTATGTCAGGGTTGCCCAGTTTATTCAGAAGTTTCCTGGTCTCGTCCTCCCTGCCTATGCCAACGTATGGGACCACTGCCTCAACCATCCTTGACGTATAAGCCGTTCCGGCATAGATCTTCCTCATCTCCTCGATGGCTGTCGGGAGTGTGTCAATCATGAATTTCCTGTTTGCCGGGTTCATGGCGGCAGCAACAAAAAACCGCATTATGTCCTGCTTCTTTATGCCTCCGCTGGCCACAAGCTCCATTACCCTGCCAGTATTCTTCTCACCTGACAGGAATCCCATGGCGGATATGAGCTTCATACGGTCCTCGTCACTCTGTGCCTTCGTGAATACCTTTTCAATTTCCGATATGCTGTTAACGGACACTGCCTCTGAAAACGCAACGCCCGTCCTTATATCGGGATCCACGTGCATGAAATCGCCAAACATTGCGGAGGTTTCCTTTGCCCATTTTGCGTCTACCAGAGCAAGTCTCTGCCAAAGCTGTCCCCTGAGTACCGATGTGTTCTCGTCCTCGCCTGCCTTCTTTGCTCCAAGCCTCTTTACATGTGCCAAGGTATACTCAGCGGCCAGTGCCCTGATCCTCTCATTTTCAGGCATTATGAGGTGCAGCTGGTTGAGGTCTCCGCTGATCTCGTCCACTATGAGATGGTTTGTGTCGCTGAAGAACTCCCTTATTCTGGTGATATACTCATCCAGACTTATTATCCGGGACATGAGGAAGGCGTACTGGTCGTTCAGTATGCCCCAACGGTCAAGGTTGGATAGCTTCCCGGATTTTGAAACGACTTCCCTGAACAGTTCAGCACTGTAGTTTACCCGGTAAAATCCTGTCTGGTTTGCGTTGAGTTTCACGAAGCCGCCAGATGGTATTTCCATCTCCTTTCCTTCAAAGAGCACTGACTCCGTGCCCTTTTCCCTCACCACAGTCAGGGGCACAGGCCAAACAGTCTCCGATTTTGCACCGTTAAGGAAGAACTGCTGCTGCCTGAGTGATATGGAATTCCCCTTCCTGGAAACCTGTACTGCAGGGTAGCCCATCTTCCTGATCCATGCCTCCATGATCTTTGTGACAGGCAGCCCGGATACCTTTTCTATTGATTGCCAGAGGTCATGCCCCTCCGCATTGCCGTATGACTTCTCCTTCAGGTACGCCCTTATGCCTTTCATGAAATTATCAGGGCCGGCATATGATTCGATCATCCTGAGTATGCTTCCTCCCTTTCCGTAGCTTATCTCGTCGAAGATCATCGCTACCGACGTGGGATCCTTTACGTCAACATCAATGGGGTGAGAATTGTGGAGAGAATCGCCGGCTAGTGCGCCTTCAGTCTCAGATATCAGGAAGTTGCCGAACATCTCCCATTTAGGAAACAGGTTGTCCACGGTCTTGAACGCCATGAATGTTGCAAAGCTCTCGTTCAGCCAGAGGTCGTTCCACCACTTCATGGTCACAAGGTCCCCGAACCACTGGTGTGCTATCTCGTGGGCGATGACTTCAGCCACCCGCTTCTTTACCGCAGTGCTTGTGGACTCGTTAACAAGGAGAACCGATTCCCGGTAGGTAATTGCGCCCCAGTTTTCCATTGCCCCTGCGGCGAATTCAGGAACCGCAATGAGATGCATTTTTGGAAGCGCGTACTTTATTCCGAAATATTTCTCGTAAAAATCCACAACCTTTATGGCTATATCCAGGGGGAATTCGGTGGAATTCAGGTGGCCCTTGGGGGCCGTAAGGATAAAGTCGACGTTCCCGCTTTTCTTTGTCATGTTGTCGAATTTTCCTATCCCCAGGTACAGCAGGTATGTTGACATCCTGGGAGTTTTCCTGAACTTCACGGTCTTTCTTCCGCCATTCCTGGCTTCAGATTCAACGGGCATGTTGGAGATCGCCTCCAGGTCACTGTCAATGATAACCGTGAGGGAGAATTCAGCCTTGTATCCAGGGTTGTCAAGGCATGGAAACATACGTCTTGCGCCAGTTGACTCAAACTGCGTGGTAAGCATTATCCCTGACTTTGATCTGGCTTTGTATAAGCCGACAAGGGCATCGTTAACAGTTCCTGTGAAGTCTATATCTATTTCATTCTTCCCCTTTGATGTTCCGTCTATCCTCAATTCTTCCTTTGCATTGTCATGGGAGAAGCCAGTCTTCTGCCCCTGGACTCTTACCTGGGAAATATGCAGATCGAGGGCATTGATCACAAACGGTGATCCGTCGAGAGTTAGCGTGATTTTCTCCTTACCCCTGTACGTCATTTTTGCGTAATCTATGTCCAGTTCCAGATCGTAGGTGCCAATTTCCATGGACATGCAATGCTAAATATTATAATAATATTAGTTAGCCGCTCTTTTACGCATTTAC
>JAMDAM010000048.1 GCA_023484805.1 Thermoplasmatota archaeon
AATGGACTGGCGGGGATTTGAACCCCGGGCCTCTTCCATGCCAAGGAAGCGATCTACCTCTGATCTACCAGCCCAGAAAAGCAAGACACCCATTAATAGGTAGTTTTAAAATTTTGTCATGGATTTGGCATTTAGAATATTGTATTGCAAGGTTTTCTGCAATTTCGGATAAAACATACATTAAATATTTATATGAAAGTAAAGACTATTTGTTGCAACCGTGAGGGTATAGCGTGCATACTGAGAGTTCTGACCATGTAATAGGAAATGCGGAAAATATGGTGGTGGAAGATCACTACGAACTGATTCCGCACCTCGTATCCATAGATATATCAAGGAACCGGGACGGGGACCTGTTGTATCGCATACTGGAACCTGAGATTTCACAGGAATATCAGGATTTTACATCCAAACTGTATGATGAAATGCGCTATGTCATGCTTAGCAAACCCAAAGCTATCATTGGAGCACAAAGCAGATCTGAAATATTCGAATACTACCTCAGAAATTATGAACCTGGCCTCAGGAAGGAAACAAGTGACAAAGTCCTGTACTATTTCAGGAGAGATAATGAAGGATACGGGGTAATAAACCCGATAATTATTGATGAGAATATAGAGGATATATCCTGCGATGGGATAAACATCCCAATTTTCGTCTACCACAGAAAATATGGGACATTAAAGACCAATTTGATTTTTACAGATGCGGATCAGCTCAATTCATTTGTCATAAAACTTGCAAGCATCTGTGATCAGGGAGTCTCCATAAACGATCCCATCCTAGATGGCACCTCACCTGATGGTCACAGGATCCAGGCGGTTTATGGAACAGAAATCTCTCCGCGGGGATCTGCGTTTACTATCCGGCTGTTCAGGAAGAATCCGTTTACTGTCATAGACCTGGTAAAAAACGGAACAATAAGCAGCGAGATGGCGGTGTATCTATGGTACATGGTTGAGAGCGGGTCTTCTGGAATTGCTGTAGGCCCGCCGGCCGTGGGTAAAACCTCCCTTCTTAATGCATTGCTGATGTTTATGCCTGAGAATTCCAAAGTTTTCAGTATAGAGGAGACAAGAGAGCTGAATTTTATTCATGAAAACTGGATCGCTACCGTTGTGAGGGAGGGACACATAAATCTGGGTCCAGACGAGGAAAACCTATCCAAGATCGACACGTTTGACCTTGTTCGTATAGCAATGAGGCAGAGACCTACATACATAGTTGTAGGTGAGGTTAGAGGAAGCGAGACTTATTCACTCTTCCAGGCAATGTCTACCGGCCATACTGTATACTCTACACTTCACGCAGATTCCATGGATACCCTGATAAGCCGCCTTGAAAGCGAACCCATAAACGTTCCACGTGTTCTTGCAATATACCTGAATGTGGTCATCATAATCAAGTTCGTTCGTATAAACAACCGGCTGGTAAGGCGTGTCACAGAGATAGATGAAATAGAAGGGAAAGAGGAAGCCGGCAATGGGCTGATATACAACAAGGTCTTTGAGTACGATCCGTCCCGCAATGTTCACGAATACAACGGACAGAGCAATGTCATCAAGAAATTCGCTTCTCTACGGAAATATTCGGCTGAAGATCTCCAGAATGATTTCAAAAAGCGGTTAGATCTCATCAACCGGTTAGCGGAAAGAGGAGATACGGGAATATCCGTCGTGAATCAGGCGATCCAGGATTTTGGAAACCATTTCCACAGCAAGAAAGGAGGACGTTAGGATGGGAACAAGATTCAGGGAAAGGTTGAGTGCTCATAAAAGCATGTTTGTGCGAGGGACTGGGAACTTTTCAAGAAATGAACTTTCCGGCACAAGGGCTGATCCAGTTCTCTCAACCTCTCTCAAAATGTTTGGTAACCTGTTCCGGAAACATACATTGTTGTTGGGCCTGGATTCAGAATTAAAAAAATCAAAGATGGGACTGACCAGGGTTCAGTACCTCTCGCTAGCTTCCTTCTATTCTATTTTCTTCATCCTGGCTGTGCTTGTCCTATCTGTACTAGTTTATGCCGGTTCCAGGTTTGATCCCGCTATAATATCAGCCATGGCATTTCTTGCAATACTGCTGTGGGGTGTTGGCTTGATCTATTATCCAACAACTATCTCGCACACCAGGAAAAGGGATATTGACGCAAAACTACCCATGGCTATCGGTTACATTTCGGCAATGGCTTCAGCAGACATTCCCATAGACAGGATTTTATCTGACCTCGGAAAACTCGAGCTTTATGGCGAGATATCAAAGGAGGCGAACTCCATCAGCGTTATGACAAATATATTTGGGATGGACATTCTTGAAGCCATAAAGGAAGCATCCCGTTTCAGCCCGTCTAGAAAATTCTCGGAATTCCTGTCCGGCATTGGGACAACTGTGAATTCTGGGGGGAATCTGAAGGATTATTTCATAGGTAAAGCAAGACAGTACAACTCTGAACTGACCATAGGCATCAAGCGGAATGTCGAATCGATCGGAGTGCTGGCCGAGAGCTTCATAACTGTAGGTGTTGCCTTTCCCCTGATGCTGATGATAATCGTTGGCGTGATCGCTGTCCTCGCCCCATCTCCGCCAGTGAACCTCATATTGTTCCTGGTTTTTATTGTGGCCCTGATCATACCTGCAATTACGGCAGTTTTTACAATATTCATCAGAAGCACCTTAAGGGAGGTTGAATTTTGATCAGCAACAGGACCATCGTGATGTACGGTTCACTTGGATTCGCCATTCTTCTCCTTATACTTGGAATTATACTAAAAATACGCTATTTCGACATCCTGACAAATCCAGTAGCGGCAATCGCTATATTGCTGATCGGCGCCCTGACGCCATACGGATTTTACGAGTATTCACAGGGGCAGAAAATTATCGAGATGGAGCGGAGGCTGCCGGATCTCTTGCGTGATATCGCGGAATACTCCAATTTTGGGTTGCCGGTCTCTCAAGCTCTCATTCGTGCCGGGAACAACGAATACGGGCATCTGACACCACTCATAAAGGGTATAGCCGATAAGATTTCGGCTGGAACGCCGGTTGAGGAAGCGGTCTCATCGTCAGAAGCCGAAATTCACTCCCAGGTGATAAAGCGGGCATTTACAGTGCTAAGAAAGGCAACCGAGTCGGGGAATAACGTCTCGGAGGTGCTGAGGCTTATCTCGGAATTTACCGGGGAAATAGAAGTTATCAGGGAAGGCAGAATCTCGGAAATGAAGAACTTTGTCCTGGTCATGTATGTAGCGTTCGCAGTTTTCTTTTTCGTAGTCCTGGCCATTGATCTTGCATTCCTCCCCAAGGTAGCAGAATCCAATTTCTCCCCCCTTGGATTCAATGCTCAGACCGTCAGTTCATCGACAATAGAGAGGATATTCAGTGGCGGAATCATTGTTCAGGGAGGAAGTACAGGCCTCATGTCAGGAATTCTCAAGGATGGGAGCTTCGGAACCGGTGCATTTTTCACCGGGATAACCCTGCTCGTGACTGTGGTCGCTCTTGGAATCTTCGGGGTGCTTTGAGTGGAAATCCCAATGACTCTTGTGAGAATTGAGAAGGGCGATGAGGATCTCTCATTTCGGGAAATTCAGGCGGGAACCATTTATTCAAGAATTTTGCGCGATCCTCTTGACAATAAGATAACTTATGAATTGATAGAGCCGCAGATTGACCAAAAACTTGATCCCATTTACAGGAGTTATGTAAGGGATTTCATGAACGGTGGGGACAGGAAACCCTTCGATAACACTCCCGATCTGCTCAAGGGAAAAGGCAGGAAGTCCAGTTCTCCTGAATTACAATTTACCCCACTTGACCTTGAGATCCTAAGATATTACGTCCGGAGGGACACCTTAAAATACGGCAAAATAACCGGACTGCTTCTCGATCCAGACGTGGAGGACATTTCGTGTGAGGGTTCAAATAAGCACATATATGTCTTTACAAAGGAATTCGGGTACATACCTACAAATGTGGTCTTCAAGGACGACGAGGACCTGAATTTTTTCATAAGGAAGATAATCCAGGATTCCGGCAAGAACATTTCAATTGCCGATCCAATCATAGACAGCACCCTGCCTGACGGTTCAAGGATACAGGCATCCATAGGAAACTATGTCACGGCATCCGGCCCAGCTTTCTCAATTAGGAAATTCAGGAAAGAGCCCTTTACTCCTCTCGATCTAATTAGGCTTGGCACGGCTTCAACGGAGATATTTGCTTACCTCTGGGTATGCATAGAATATGGTAGCAACATGATTGTTACAGGCGGGACCGCATCAGGCAAGACCGTGATGTTAAATTCCATCCTGCTGTTCATACCGCAGAACCTGAAGATAATAACAATTGAAGACACACGCGAGCTGAGGCTGCCCCACGAGAACTGGCTTTCTCTTATCTCAAGGGAGGGAACAGGTAAGAACGACCCGGAAAGCGGAAAGCGAATTGGCGAAATTGACATGTTCGACCTTCTTACCGCGTCGCTCAGGCACAGGCCCAACTACATAGTAATAGGCGAGGTCAGAGGAAGGGAGGCGTTCACCATCTTCCAGGCTATGTCCACAGGCAGGTATGGGCTCGCGACATTCCATGCAGAGGATATCGGGACACTGATTCACAGGCTGGAAGCAAAACCTATCAACATACCTAGAAGCCTCATCGGGTCCCTCGATGCAGCAATCGTTATGGGAAACTTTGTATTCAAGGGGGAAACGAGGCGCCGGGTGAAGGCAATATCAGAGGTAATGGCTGTGGATTCCCACCATGGGGATATGACTGTGAACAATGTTTACTCCATAAATTCAGACGATACGTTCAGGTCTTCCGGTTTCAGCTATATCCTGGAAAAGATTGGATCACGATACGGAATACCTGTCAGTGTCATGGAAAGGGATGTCAGGATCAGGAAGAATATACTTGAATCCATGATCCGCCAGAACAAGGTATCATACAAAGAGTTCACGAGCATGATTTTCTCCTTCTACCACGACAGGGATGCCGTTATTGACGCTTTTCAGGCAGAGAAGTGACTATACTCTCGGGCCTTCGCTGGTGAGGCGTTTTACTATGAAGGGCGTGTAAATAGTCTGGAGTATTATTGAAATGATCACGACAAAGGAGACTCCGACATAAATAGGCTGCCCATACTTTATCAATATGGGAATGTTTTCCTGGACCCCAAGGACGTATGGAATTGTGGACAATACCACGGAAACCACTCCCCTTGGCCCAACAAGCGACATGAAAAGCTTTACTCGGTTATTTATAGGATTCTTTGAAAATTTTCTGTTTATCACGGATAGGGATGAAAAGACCGCAGCCGGCCTGGAGATAAATATGACACCGAGAGCTAGAGCTACGCCCATTGGCAGGTAATCGACAAGATTCGTCCGCGTAAGTATGCTACCGAGAAGCAGGAATATTATGGACTGGAATAGGAAGGAAAGATTTTCCTGGAATCCCGCCTCCCTGCTCCAGAATATGCTCTTGTC
Organism: Thermoplasmatota archaeon; assembly: GCA_023484805.1. GTDB lineage: Archaea > Thermoplasmatota > Thermoplasmata > Thermoplasmatales > Thermoplasmataceae > B-DKE. The sequence continues at coordinate 5,493 of JAMDAM010000048.1, forward strand.
ATTGAAGTTACCCACAATTGCTCCCGTGGCTATAATTGCAGGGAAGGGAGTAATTCCCGAAGCCTCCATTATGGTGAATTCCAGGATTATTATGCCTAGCAAAAGCCCCACTATGAGGCTTTCAAAATTAAGGTACTTGTTGAGGTATATGACGCTGAAACCAATCGCCACACCTATAAGCGCCGGGACAGTTATCTGCATCAGCAGAAATGCGATTGATCCCAGATAGATACCTATGTGGCTTGAGAATGCGCTGAACAGTTGGACATCGCTGGAAGCAGGAGCCACAAATGCGAGTCCGATAGTGAAGAGGATAATTCCAAGGGGATCATTGAAGAGGCTCTCTCCCACGAGGGTTCCGGATATATTCTCATTGACGCTTATCCTCCTGAATATTGGTATCAGGCTGGCCGGGTCCGTTGGGGAAATTATGGCCCCAAAGAGGAACCCTATTATGAGCGGAGCTCCAGTGAGTGCCGAGAAGAGCAGGGCTGCAATCACAGCAGTGATGGTGATTCCCAGTGTATCAAGTATGGCTATGGGAAAAAACTGCCTCCTGAGAACCCTGAAGTCAATGTGGTGGCTTTCTGAATACAGGATTATAACGATGCCAAGGAGCCCAACCCCTACGGTTCCAAACTCGGACATCAGGTAAATGGAGAAGCTGTTGCTGATTATTCCCAGCAACGGTCCGAACATAATTCCAAGGAGGATAAGGATTGGGATATAGGCAATTGTCAATTTCCTGGAAATCGGGATGGCGAATGCTGCCAGGATGAAAACGAAACTAACTTGATAATATTCATACGCAAACTGTGACAGCATTCACTTTTTCTTCCCTTTATAGCATTGACTCCGGCGGCCTCCTCTTGTGATCAGACATTCTTATCAGGTCCGAAACTCTTCTTTCCCATTGGTTGGACGGTGGTTTTTTCTGCTCCACTAATTTCTCCACTGCTGCATCTATTTCCTCATATTTCATGCCAAGTTCATCTTCATCTCGCTGCCCCTCCCAGAGTCCTGCACTGGGAGGCTTCGCGATGACACTTTCCGGAATGTCGAGTAACCTTGCGATTCTCCATACCTCAGTTTTTGTAAGATGAAGAATTGGCTCTAGGTCGCATCCCCCATCACCAAACTTTGTGTAATATCCGGTATAGTATTCGCTCTTGTTCGTGGTTCCCACCACGATGCCGTTGTGAAGGTTTGCATAATAGTACAGGACAGTCATCCTTGCTCTTGACTTTATGTTACCCAATGCCCTGCTATCAGTAACATCCAGTGTGCTTGCGAAGGCCGTTACAATTCCATGAATATTTATGGTATTTATCGGAACACCTGTGGCCATGGAGATAGCATCTACGTCGGCAGCATCACTACCGGGAGGTTTTCCGTCAGGCAGGAAGAACGCAAGTATTTTCTCGTGATCAATTGAAATGGAGAGAAGCTTCAACACAAGCGCGCTGTCAACCCCACCACTGATGCCCACAACAGCCGGTTTGCCAGATAAATTGGTTTGCAGGAATGTCCTAACTTTTTCAACCGGCTCGGCAAACTGTGCAGAATTCACAATGAAGCTAATCTCTGAAACTTAAATAAATATTTTTGATTATATATGTAAGCAGGCTCGGATGCACGTTCGGGTATACCGATTTTCATCCTTTACTCAGGGTGCTCTGAAATTCCGTCGCCCGCACTGTATTCTCCATTATGAGGGTTGCAGTTATCGGTCCAACTCCGCCGGGAACCGGGGTTATGGCCCTGACGTATCCGAAGAGGTCTTCATAATTTGCATCCCCCCTTATGGTGTCCTGGACGGGATTTATGCCAACATCAACCACGATGCTGTTTTCGGTGACAAAACTCCTGTCGATGAAGTTCGGAACACCAACTGCTGTCACGAGAACTTCGCTGTTCCGGGATAAGGATTTAATATCCTTTGTTTTGGAATGACATACAGTAACGGTATAATCCCTATTAAGAAGCATCATGGCAAGGGGCCTTCCGACTACTGGCGATCGATTTATTATCAATGCTGTTGTACCGGCTGGTAGATTCATACCCTGTAGTATTTCAGTGACAGAGGCTGCTGTAGCAGGCGTGAGAAATTCATTCCTGAGGTTTATCATGCCCTGGTTTGTTGGCGTCATGCCGTCAACATCCTTATAATACGGGATATTTTCGACCGCCTTGAAGAAATCTAGATGTTTTGGGAGAGGATTCTCGATCATTATCCCGTTGACGTCGTCACGCCTCGCAATCCTTGCGATCTCCTCCTTGAGATCATCATATGTAATGTTTTCATCAAGTATCTGGTGAGACACCCTGATACCTATCTTCGCACCCCTGCGTATCTTTGCTCTGACATAGGTCTCCACAGCCTCATTTCTGCCAACCTGTACGAGAAAAAGGTGAGGCTCGATATCATGGCGTTTAAGTTCTTCCACTCGTGTTTTTAATGATGCTATAACCCTATCAGCTATGGGCGTTCCGTTCAGGATCTCCGTCATGATATCACCACTTAATTACAGTCTTGATTTCGCCCGCAGGTTTTTTGGTGAATATCTCCAGATCCTCGGGCCTGTAAGTCCCGGTGATAAGTTGAGAAAGAGTGTTACCGTAGGCATATTTCCATTTCCTGAGGTATTCAAGGGCCTTTATGTAGTGTATTTTTGCAGCATCCACAGTTCCAGCTACTGTAATGTTCCGTTCTATGAAAAAGTCAATATCATTTCCGTTGAGCTGTGCCGGTGGAGCCCGCCCGTTCGTGCCAAACAGGATAAGGACGCCATTGTAATTCAGGGTTTTCAGGAATCTGAATATCGTTCCGGGGTCCCCGCTGGTGTCGATTAGCAGATCGTTGCCAGGGCCAGTAATCTGACTGGCATCCGCGGAGTAATCAACAAAATTTATTCCAAATCTCTCACAAATCTCCAACTTCTTGTCTTCTATCGGATGGCGGTTGGTCATGATAACGTCAAATCCATGCTCTCTTGCCATCATGGAGTAGAGAAAAGCTTCTGATCCGCTCCCAATCACCAGGCATCTCTTGCCCTCAAAGGTGGAATATTCGTTGGCAAAAATTGCCCTTTTTGAGACAATATCAAACACTTCAAACCCCTTTACAACATTTTTCAGCGGTTCAGTTAAAACCGCGACGTCGATCATCTCCTTGTCGGGGACCTTCACGATGTAATCAAGGGAATCATAGAAATACTCTCGCATGAATCCATCCATTCCTGTAATGCCTGCCTCATGCTTCTTTCCGTCCGAACAGTTGTCCTGTCTTCCTATCTTGCAGTTAACGCAATCTCCAGGCCTTCTGACAACCGGGACGACAAGGTCTCCAACCTTGAATTCTTCGCTCTCCGCGTAAATCTCATCAATGATACAAAGTGACTCGTGCCCGATTATCAGTTTGTCAGAATTTTGTGGATTGTAAGCAAATGAAAGACCTCCCGATACAATGCCTCTATCAGTTCCGCACATCCCATTGAGAAGAACCTTTAGCCTAACATTGTGTTCCGGAAGTCTCTGAACCGGAAGCTTATCTATCTTGACTCCTCCGCCCGGGGCATTTGTATAGATCGATTTCGCATATTCCATTTTTTGCCATCCTAAAATAGTATTAAAAGATGGCACTTTTTCGTGATAAAAATTAGATCTGATGGCCAAGCCTCATCTTCTTGGTATTGAGGTAGAACTCATCGTAAGGGGTTGGCTCGCTTATGATGGGGATTCTATCGGTGATCCTGATGTTGTATTTCTTGAGGAAATCCATCTTAAGCGGGTTGTTTGTCATCAGACGTATTGACTTTATCCCAAAGTACTTGATCACTTCGACGGCAAAGGTGTAATCTCTCTTGTCAGCCGGGAGCCCGAGCATAAGATTTGCCTCTACGGTGTCATAGCCCTGGTCCTGGAGGCTGTATGCCCTGATTTTGTCGAGAAGCCCGATTCCTCGTCCCTCCTGACGGAGATATATGAGCATGCCAAAGTCCTGCTTGCCCAGGAACTCCAGCGACTTCAGGAGCTGGTCCCTGCAATCGCACCTTTTTGACCCCATGACATCGCCAGTAAGGCATTCAGAATGTATCCTGACAGGTACGTTTTCCTTTGAATTCACGTCACCTCTTACGAGTACGGCGTTTTCAAGATTCTCATCATCGGAGAAAACATAAATCTCAAATTGACCGAAGATTGTCGGTAATTTAGCCTTGGAATAAAGTTCTAGCATATCTTTCAGCAAATAAATTGATTCATGCTATTAAAATATTTATAAAAAGAATTTTCACAAAAATCTAATTAAATACGCACTCTATAAAGAATGCTTCATTGGCGGTTGACTTCCTGCTCACTCAGAACGTATACGGGACCTACCCTGAATATGAAAATTTCCCTGTCTCCGGAAGCGGTCGCTTCGAATCTGTTCTTCATTGCATAATAATCTTCTGGCTGTATCTCAAATCTTGGGTAGATTTTTCCCGCCCCGATCTCAATCAGCTTTTCCTGGACTTCATCAACCTGGCAAACGGCAAGGTTTCTGTATATCTTTCCGGGAAAGGGTTCTTCTGGGGGTACGGCGGAAGTAAGAACTATCCTCCTCTTGTCCTCTCCAAGAATCCTGAAATCACCAAGTTTCTTTACTTGGTTTACTAGCCCCGCGTAAATCAATGAGGGGTCCGGCAGTTCTATAAATTCAAGCACATTTTCCGCATGTTGGAAATTTGGGAGTTCATATTCCCCTGAAATCCTTATTCCAGCGGGAAGGATGACAGCTGAACTCTCAGCGCTTTTCAATGGTCCACAGTAAAGGGTAAGCCTGTTAAGTGATCCGTTCACGGAAATGTATTCTGTCTCTGCATCAACGCCCAATTTGTCTCTTCTTATCTGGGGAGGGACATCAAAGGCAAATTTTCCTGTTACTCCTGAATAATTTCCCATGATGTCTGCCGGTGAAGGAATGAGATCCTTCAACTCTCTCTCCCTAGATCCAGACTCACGGAGTGGATCAGAGAAGATTAGCACACCATCCAAGTCTGAATTATTGCTTTCCAAGCCGGGCCATTCTGAGTTTATGAACTCTAGGTTTTTTGCACCGTAGACATCCGCGTTGATCAGGGATTCCAGGTATCTAATCCTGTCCTTTTCAAGTCCCTTGACTGTATTAGATTCTGAAAAGAATATGTCCTGCATTCCACCGCCCGAACCGATATCCAAAATCGTTTCCCCGGAAATCCTTTGTGCCCTGTATCTTGCAACCACCTCAGGCGTAGAATAACGTGCGGTATAATTGTCCAGCCACAGGCGGTTGCTTCTTGAGAATTTTCCTCTGGTCTGTACTCTAGATCTCGCTATTTCGATTAGGAAGGTTATCTCACTCCCCACATGCTTTCCGGCATTCTTGACAATACTCTTACTATCATGGCCGTGATCAATAAGATCCACAATACTATCTATCCTGCGATCAATGGCATCTCGATACCGCTTGTCGGTAAGGCACCGGCTCAGCAAATTCTCTGTGGCTATATGTTCGTTCAACAGGGGTAAATGCGCCTTGACTATTAAGGGATACTGGGCAGGGAAGAATTAATAAAACCACTAACGGTAAGGTGGGTATGAAACTGGTCAGGGTTGGAAAGGTCAAGGAAGTCTACGACGAGGGCGAGACACTTCTCTTCAAGTTTACTGATAAGATATCAGTCTTTGACAAGATAATCCCAACAACCATTCCTTTCAAGGGGGAATCACTTTGCAGGACCTCAGAATTCTGGTTCAGGAAAACATCAGAAGCGGCACGCGTGGAGACCCATTTAGTTGAAATGGTTTCACCAAATGAGATGAGAGTAAGGAAATTTTCAATCCCTGACGGAAATGCAAGCATATTCTCAATAAATTACCTTATTCCTCTGGAATTCGTCGCCCGTTACTATGTTGCCGGATCGCTTTATGATAGGTTCAAGGAGGGAAAGGTATCCAGGAGAGAAATGGGATTGGCCAATGAACCAAAGTATGGCGAAAAACTCGACGACCCATTCCTGGAAGTAACTACAAAGTTCGAGAAGTTTGACCGGCCGTTGAATACTGACGAAGCCCTGGAGATTGGCGGACTTCGCAGATCGGAACTTGACGGAATTTATGACGCGATCCTTAGGATAGATCGCAGGATAGAAAAGCAGGTAATTCCGAATGGGCTTATCCACGCAGACGGAAAGAAGGAATTCGCTCTTGGTGACAACCGAGAACCCGTGGTTGTGGACACATTCGGGACTGCAGATGAGGACAGGTTCTGGGATAAAGAGCAGTATGATCTGGGAAACATTGTGGAGCTCAGCAAGGAATCAGTCCGCCAATATTACCGTTCCAATGGGTATCACGACAGACTGTATGATGCAAGAGCCAAAGGCACGAAGGAGCCAGAGATATCACCACTGCCTGATGAACTTGTTGAGCGCACGAGCAAACTCTACAGGGATCTCTTTGAGCGCATTACCGGGCAGAAATGGTGAGTGCCAAGATGAATAGATCCAATTCGGCCTGATCACTGGATCCCAAGCTCGATCTGGTTTTCTATGTAATGCCAGAGCTGGTGTTCTATTTCGTATGACCACAGAGCCTCAGGGACCTCTATGAAGGCCACAAGCTCTGAGACAAAGAAGGTTTCAATGGCTGCGACACTCATGTCCTTCAGCCACGATCCAACTCCCATTTTAATCATGAAATTGCTCTGGTCTCCTTCTATGACAATCGTGAACGCCCGATCCATCGCAAGCAGCGTCCTAAACACTCCTCCTTTCTTCGCTTGAATCAGTATGCCATCAGGATGCTTACCGGACTGAGTCTTGAAATGTTCCTCACTGAAAAATTCGACTATGAGCTGGCCAAGTTTATCAAGGTCAACGTTTTTTCCATTGTATTGTCTTGTCGCCATCTTCATAAATTACCTTAATGATGCATTGTATAAAAGCAATACCTGGGTCGAAATCAAGAAATCATGATTTCCCGAAAGCTTATAATCTAGAAATCAATCCCTGATCGATAACAATGGCAGATCAAAAAAAGGCAAACAAAGAGGAAAAAGAAGAGAAAACGCAGGAAGAGGAACATACCCAGAACATTTCCGTTAAAGGCATCAAGAAGGATGTTTACGACAAGGTTTCCCAGATAGCCAAGGTGACGGGACAAACACTTGGTGAAGTGACAAATGAGGCGTATAAATCACTAATCGGTGCATTTGACGGTGCAGGGCACATTTCAAGAAATTTCAGGGAAGGCCTTGCGGGCAGCGTGTCAAGGTACGTGGAGAACATCAAGAATCTCGATCTCACTAAGAAGGACCTCGAAGAGATTGGACACAAGACGGTATTCAAGAACATAGATAACCTGGTTCTAGTTGACGTCGATGATGAAACCTTCGATAGGTACGTTGATGCAATAATAAACGTAAAAGCCCTCAGCATTCCAGCTTCACTCAAGAAGTCGAAAGTACTGCTGAAGTGCAGCTACGTTGATTCCATCACCCAGGGTAAATAAAACCCATTATTTTTTTCTCAGCACAGTGAAGTATCTGGTCAGTGATTTGTGCTGCGGAACGGCCACCATGGAGACAAGGCTGAAAAATTCCCCTGAGAGTTCCAGAAGGGCAGAGTCACCGACAATTAAGGCGCAATGGCCCCCATCCGCGAGAAGGTTATGAAAAGCGGCGAAGGACTCCTGATAAAGTTGATCGATATTGTCTCCGTGAAGTGACGAATTCCTGCCATATGGCATATCTGTAATTATGGCGGCTGCCTTCTCATCCAGATCAAGTTCGGATACGCTGCTGCGTATGATCCTCGCATCGGAATACCCGAAATACTTGAGGTTCAGTCTAGCTCCCATTACCATTGAGAGGGAGATGTCACTACCGACGATTCTCCTCCCCATCATTGCAGCTTCTATCAGAATTCCTCCGGTTCCGCAAAAAGGGTCAAGAACAAGATCGCCAGGTCTTGTCATTGATACGTTAACGAGATACCTGCCAAATTTTGGATGGAGAGAAACCGGAGAAAAAAACGGGCGCATGGGGGCCCTTCTTTGTTCAAGCTCTTTCCTGTCCCGTTCATAACGGATTATGCAGAGATACCAGCGATCCGCTCTGATCACTCTTACTACGAAGTCAGGTTCAGTGAATGATACCTTTCCCTCAGCCTGAAGAATTGACCCGATGGCAGACTCAGTATAAGCTGCTGGTGTACTAGAATACTGTTTCAATCTAACATAATACTTGCCATCCGGTACACGTCTGCTATCAAAATCCTCAGGTTTATCCGTAACCTGAACGATTTCGCTAACGGTGTTTACAAAGGATGACTGCGTCACGGTTTTCCAGTTTCCGCTTATTACGAAGATCTGTTTAACCTGGCTCTCTATTGCAAAATCGCCGAAATTATAGCTTAACGCACGTATTTCATTGCCGAGAAGATCAATATTGAGAGAACTGCATTCAAGTATATATCTTGGCATTAGTATTGTGACTCAATGAAAGCTCAGTTCTTTTTTGTTTCTTTTGCAAGATCCACTGCAAGGTTCTCATAAATTTTACTGAGTTTTTTAATGGATCTCTTGACAGCTGCCTGGGGTTTTCCCGTCTTGACCTTGACGTATATCTGTGGGTTATCTATGACGGGATGCTTGATATAGTAATGTGACTCGTCAACCTGTTCATCATGTAGTATCTCCTCCACAATTGGTCTGAGGAGTGCATTATCGTAGTTCAGCATCTCTAGTGTCATGGAGTCTTTATCTTTTTCCACGACCCTGAATTTGGAATCCATGTTCCCTCATTTGAACCACATATATTATTCTTGTTTATCTGCGTAAGAAAGTGGATTAAAGCACAATGACCTTAATTCTCACGCACATCATTAAATGGAGTGAGGGACATTGAGAGACAAACTGGAAAACAACCTTAAAATATAAATATGGGTAATATTTGTAGTCAGCGAGGAGGTGTCTGTATGTCATTGCTGACCAAGCGCAGGGACTTTGATGATGATGAAGACGATGATGACTACGATGATGACGATTAAACTACCATATTTTTTTGGATGAAATCTAAAATTATTGCTTTTGCTGAATGGATCTGAATTGACGATTATTAAAGGATGAGTGCGTTGGAAAATTTCGATTTGCTGGATAGGCGGATAGTATCCATGCTTGCAGAGAGGGGGATCGAGACGCCTACCGTGCCGCAGGCTCTTGCCATGCGGTCCATAATTGAGGGAAAGGATGTTCTTCTGCTCTCTCCAACAGGCAGCGGAAAAACGGAAGCCGCGATCCTCCCGCTGATGCACCTCCTCCTGAGGGACAATCCACCTCCGGTCGCCGTGCTGTACATAACGCCCCTGAGGGCTTTGAACAGAGACATGCTGCAGCGGCTGATTGATTATGGAAGAAAGATCGGGATTTCCGTCCAGGTCAGGCATAGCGACGTCGGGCCGGCCGAAAAGAGAGAAATACTGAAAAATCCCGCTGGAATACTGATAACGACCCCTGAATCGCTCCAGATCATGCTTAACGGGAAGAATCTGAGAGAACTCATAAGAAATGTGCGCTACGTTGTTGCAGACGAACTGCATGAGCTTTCTCAGAACGAAAGGGGATCGCAATTTTCACTGGCAATGGAAAGGCTGAGGCATCTTACCGGTGGATTCCAGGCAGTGGGATTATCCGCAACAGTGGGAAATGCTGAAGAACTTTCCCGCATGCTTAACGGGTCCGGCAATGTCGAGATAATAAAGGCCGCCGTTGAGAAAAGAATGGACGCTACGGCTGTTATTCCCCAGAGCTCCGACAAATCCGCATCGGAGATCATGGGTTGTGACGAACAGTATGCTGGTGCCATTTTATACATCTGGAAGCTTATAGACAGCAATCCCGGAACCATTGTCTTTGTCAATACAAGAAGCATAGCCGAGGACATTTCCTTCAGGATCAGGCTGATGGTCAAAGACCCACCAATAATGGTGCATCATGGATCACTGTCAAGGGATACTCGCGAGTCCGCGGAAAAGGATTTCAAGAGCGGAAAAATCAAGGCGATAATCTCGACCTCTTCCCTTGAACTGGGAATAGACATTGGACTTGCAAAACTGGTCATCCAGTTCAACTCGCCAAGGCAGATTAACAAGTTACTGCAGAGAGTTGGAAGATCAGGGCACAGTCTGGAAAGAATTTCCACCGGAATAGTTGTGTGTACCGATGTGATAGAACTTGAGGAAGCTCTTGCAATTATCGATCAGGCAAATTCTGGCGTTCTGGAGGATATTCTCATAATGAAAAATTCCATTGCTACTGTTGCCAACCAGATCATCTCAGAAATACATTTTTCAAAGGAAATAGATTCTGAGATGCTGTTCAGCCAGATCACTGCGGCTTATCCATTTCACACCTTCACGCACGAAGACTATGAGTCTCTGCTTGATTTTCTCGCTAAAACCAGGAAGATATGGAACGATCCGCCGAGTATCCGCAGAAGAGCCGGAACGCTGAGTTATTACCTGGAAAACATTTCCATGATTCCCAGCGAGAAGAACTATCGTGTGATAGACATAGGATCTAGAAAATTCATCGGTACCCTGGATGAAAGGTACGTCGTAAATGAGATAGAGCCAGGCAGTTACTTTGTTATCAAGGGGTCAACCTGGCGTACTGTCAGGATAGACGAAGACCGCATTTTTGTGGAAGCCTTTCCCACAGTGGCAATCGCTCCAAAATGGTCTGGAGAGGATATACCGGTTCTGCCGGACGTGATGGAAAAGGTTTCAGAAATGCGGAAGAATAGAAGGATTCCAGAATATACTGACGCTTTCTCCGCATCCCTCATGAGGGAATGGTATTCGGGGCAGCTTGCCCTCAAGGAGAGGGTAATAATAGAGACAAAAAATGGAGAGATAATAGTCCAGATCATACTTGGGACAAGGGCAAATTTTGCACTAGCGGAGATAATGACCAGCTTCCTGGCCTCAGTAACTGGACAGAGCGTTGAGATGGATTATTCCCCCTATCACATATACCTGCGCTGTTCCCGCCAGATAACGGCATCAGATGTTGAGAGGATCATCAAGGGTATAGACCCTGGCAGGCTGGAGGAGTATATCAAGGGCGTTGCCAGGAGGTCGAGGTTTTTCAACCTGGTATTCCTGTACGAAGCAAAAAAATTCGGCGTGATAAGCAAGGACGCCGACATGAGCCGCATTCGCTTCGAGAAGATAGTGGATTCTTACATTGATACGCCAGTTTACACAGATTCCGTGAGGAAGCTGATCACCAACTACATGGATCTCGACTCGCTGAGGGGATTCCTTTCCAACGCAAATGAAATTGAGTTTGTTCTTATGAACAATATTTCGGGGTCCTCTGGAATTTTCCTCAGGCACTATTCTGAGAAGGTTCTCCCACTTAGGCCGACCAAGTCCATACTTGAATCCGTCAAAGTCAGGCTGATGAACGAAGAAACAGTGCTATATTGCACCTCCTGTGGTAATATCAGGACAATGAAGATCCGCGAAATAAAATCAATAAGGTGCCCGGATTGCGGCAGTTATCTTGTGGCTTCTTTATCGCGATATGACAGAGAGGAACTTGATTCCATAAACCATAAGGGTGGCGACAATTCCAGGATAAGGAGGAGAATTTCGAAGAACGCCCACCTTGTCAGGGAGAAGGGGATGATAGCAATAATAACGATGGCCGCAAGGGGCATCGGGGCGGAAACAGCCTCAAGGATCCTTGAGGTGTCATATCACAGCGAGGATGACATAATCAGGGCTATACTCAATGCTGAGGTGGAGTTCGCAAAGAACAAGAGGTACTGGGACTGAAATGCCAGCTGTACAATATATCAGGCGTGAACCTGAAAAAACGCTTAAGATTATTGAAGCGTACATTGAAAAGAATCTAGAGGTCCCGGTTATTGTTGAGGGCACGAAGGACATGGAAGCCCTCAGGAAGATCGGGTTCCGCGGCAGAGTTATCGTCTACAACTCAGGGCTTAGCGTGGTTGCATTCTCGGAATGGGTTTCCAGAACAGAGAAACGTGTCATATTGCTCATGGACTTCGACAGGACCGGTAGTATCTTGAGGAGGAGGCTATCATCAATCCTTTCTGCCGTGATTCAGGAGGTTGACGCCGGGCTCTGGATATATATTCGGAGACACTTGCCCGTCAGGACCGTGGAAGAGCTCCCCGCTATCATTGAGGCGCTGGGAAGCTTGTCGCGTGCACCTCAGCCAAGGAGAAAGAGAGGTAAGAATAGGGAATAAAAGTTTATGCTTGACGCTGGATTAAGGTCAGATGGCTTCCAACATCAAGGTAACATTCTTTGGCACAGGTGGGTCATGGCCCACACCAGTCCGTGGACTCCCCGCAGTGGGGATACAGGTTGATGACAGGTTAAACCTCTTTGACTGCGGAGAGGGGACTCAAAAGCAGATAATGGCAAGCAGCACCTCTTTCATGAAGATAGAGAATGTCTTCATATCCCATTTTCACGGGGATCATTTCATTGGTCTGATAGGGATGGTCCAGAGTATGTCCTTTAACGGGCGGGTCGCCCCACTGAATATTTATGGCCCGCGAGGAGCTGTACGCATGGTGCTTAATGCACTGAATGTGGGTTACTTCCGGCTTAATTTTGACGTAAAGATAACAGAGCTCGAAGACAGCGAAAGCTACGACTTTGGGGACTTCATAATCAGGACACAGCCAAATGATCATCCAGTACCCGCAATATCTTTCAGCCTGGAGGAGAAGGACATGATTCGCATAGACAGGGAGAAGGTGGATGAACTGGGATTTCCTGTCAGAAGGCTGGAAGAGCTAAGGAAAAAAGGGGTTGTTGAAGTAGGAGGAAAAGTATTCCGGATTGAGGATGTCAGTGCAGGAACAAGGAAGGGGCGAAAGATAGTTTACACTGGAGATACGAGACCAATGAGGTCAACTGTAACATTTGCTAAAGGGGCAGACGTTCTTATTCATGATACGACCACGGATTCGTCACTGGAGCCAAAGGTAAATGAGTTCGGCCATACTTCTTCCAGGCAGGCTGCTGAAATAGCCCGGGATTCGGGAGTTAAGCGGCTGTACCTGTTTCATTACAGCCCAAGGGTGGATAACGTAAACACTCTCCTTGAAGAGGCCAGAAGTATATTCCCCCAGTCCTATGCAAGCAGCGACCTGCTTGAATATGAAGTACCGGTTAACAGAGCCTCTCCGGAATAGCCCAGCCAGCATTCTATCTTTTGACAGGCTCGGTGGTGATGCCAGTCTGATCCTGGTAATTTCCAGAACGCTGCTCGTAGGTTTGGACAGGTTCAGATGACATCCTGATGAACGTGATCTGGGCTATTGCCTTTCCCGCGGCAACCATAACAGGAGCATCCGTGGCGTTGTACAGGGCAAGGGTGAGTTCTCCCCTGAAACCTGAATCCACAAGCCCGAAACTCCCCATAATTCCCTTCCTGCAGAAGGAAGACTTGAGCCATATCTGGCCTGCAATTCCGGATGGCATGTCCAGTCGCTCCAGCGTTGAAACCAGAAAGAAACTTCTAGCCGGGATGGTGCCGTCTGTTGCATTATCCCCTGGCAAACTGATCCTGCCGGCGGTAAGGTCATAACCATTCGGTGTAAGCTGTCCCTCCCTGTAGTTGCTAACAATGAGTTTCCCCCTGGTTACAAGGGATCTTATTTCTGCGTCAGAAAGCATCCTGAAGTATAACCATGGACGAGATAATATGGTTTCTATTCACCGTGAGATACTGGATTGCTTATTTCCAGTCCGGATTCCCGAAAAATATCTGTTAAGCAGCACATAGAAAACCATCGCAAGCACGAATGATATGTAATAGCTGAGGTCCACCCCGCCAAGTACCTGTGCTACTGGACCGTACGGGAAACCCGATGGTGCCATGAAGGGTATTGAGATAACGATAGCTGCACAATATGCAATAATGCCAGAAAAGTTGTACCTAAGGTTCTTGCCATGGCCATATCTTAGGCCGCGATTGACGATGAAGAAGTCCGCCAGAATTATTCCAATCCACGGAGTGATCCAGTAATCGAGTAGATAGAGGAACGTCTCATAGGAATAATTGAATCCATTTATCACGGAAAGGATTGAGAATACAACTGCCACGGCAGACATTAAGATTACTACTGTTATTCGCCTGAGGTTAAGCCCGGCAGCCTTTATCGAAAGTGAATTTGAGTAAAGGTTTATGGAATTCGCAGCAATCCCGCCCAGGACGATTCCAACAAGGCCCACGTCAAAGAACCTTCCCATAATCGGTGCAAGCGCGCTAGCCGGGTTTGCGGTAGAGGCCATTCCGGACGCAATCGCGACGAGCATGCCTGTGATTTCAAGCCACAGCGATGCAGCAAATCCTCCTGCAAATGAATAGGTGAACACTTTTCCGAGGCTTGTTCGAGGAGAGATATATCTTGAATAGTCCGAAGCATACGGCCCCCAGCTCATTATGTACGAGAAGGAGAGCGCGAGTACGATTCCGAACTGAGTAAACAGAGTCAGCGATGTGTTTGCAGAGTATGTGACTGACCAGTGCAAATGGTCAAAAGCAAAATATGTAACCACAACAAAAATCACTCCCAGAACGTATGACATTAATCTTTCAAATTTATGTATGAATTTGTGGCCGAAATATGCTGATATGCCAACGATAACTGCAACTAAAATTATGGAATATATGAGGAATATCCCGCTTATCAGCAGACTTATTGCAAATGCAGCAAGCACTGTATTTATGGTCAGCCATCCTGTTGTGTTCAGCCATTGCAGGACAGACATAATTGCCCCGCCGCTATCGCCGAACGATCTCCTCCCCATTACCATCTGTGGCACCCTCGACTTGGGTCCAACCGCGCTCATAAGTCCCAACAGTGAAGCACCAAGGACATTGCCAAGGACAAGTGCGATAAGGGTTGTGTCCAGGTCAAATCCGAAATATATGGGAAGAAATCCAAGGGCAAAATCGCCAATGGTCAGGTTTGAAGCGAACCAGATATAGAAAAGGGAAGAGGCTTTCGGGCCACTGGCATTGTCTGGTACTGCCTGTACATCAAGCCTTTCAGGTGTGAAAACCGAGTCTGCACCTAACACTTGTTCGGTCATATGGGATAATAAGGAAAAGGTATTAAATTGTAACGGGCTTGGAAAGGGACTCGACCATGGTACCTTAATGAGTCTCCGAGTTTTTGTTCACTTCAGGTCAAAAATTACTGTTCAACACGAAACACGCCGGATCAAGTTTTTAATACACAACTCTATTTTCATGACGATGAACCCCAGGCTAATGGTAGAGGCTGTCCTCTATGCAAGTGATAAGCCCTTGAGCATAAGGGACATTTCCAGAGTCATTTCATTGCCCGCAAAGGAGGTCTCAAGTGAGATGAGGAAACTTGTCCGCGATTACGGCAAGGGGAATGCTTCAATGACGATCGTCAGGATTGGGAACAGGTACAGGATGCAACTCAGGGAGGAGTACCTTGATATCGTAAATGCAGTTTCTGAACCTGAACTGACAAGGCTGGAGTTATCCATAATGGGATTCATTGCATCACGTCCATCCTGCAAGAAGGGAGAACTGAGGGAAAAATTCGGGGAGAAGTACATCCCCTCACTGGAGATACTTAAGTCAAAAAAGCTTGTTCATGGTACAAAGTACAGGAACACAGAAATACTCACAACGGGAAAGCGGTTTTTTGAATATTTCGGGATTGACAGGAATAAGTTTGGACAGGTTTTGAAATCGGTTTCTGATGACAGGGCAGGTAGTGAAAGGGATGAATAGGATACTGCTCGTTGGCGGCGGAGGGAGAGAGGATGCTGTAGGTAGAAAAATTGTTGAGGGAGGGGCAGCATTGTACTGCGTCGCCAAGAACCTGAACCCTTCGCTGGCAAGAATATCCAAGGATTATAGGGTGATGGATGAACTTTCATATGACAAGATTGTACAATATGCTATGGAAATGAAAATAGACCTTATGTTTATAGGTCCAGATCCTGTTCTGGAAACCCCCTTGGTTGACCTCGCTTCAAAATCCGGCATTCTTGTACCATCTCCATCCATGGCTGCAGCAAGAATAGAGACCTCGAAGGAATACATGCGCAGCTTTGTCGAGCGCAATGGCATAAGCGGAAATATTTTTTCCAGGGTTTTTTCAAGCAGCCGGGAAGCGGCTGAATTCATCAAGTCCAGTGACCTGGAATTTGCCATAAAGCCAATAGGGCTTACTGGTGGAAAGGGTGTCAGGGTCATGGGGGTCCAGATAAATTCAAGGGAGGAAGCTGCAGCTTATGCTGCAGAAGTTGCCAGCAGGGATGGAAAAGTACTGCTGGAAGAAAGGATCAGTGGAGAAGAGTTCTCCCTGCAGGTATTTTCGGATGGAAGAAATGTTTCTCCCATGCCTCTTGCACAGGATTACAAGAGGGCTCTTGAAGGAGACAATGGACCCAATACAGGTGGAATGGGATCCATAACGGGGGCTGATCACGGGCTTCCCTTCATTACGCCTGCATGCCGCGACAGTGCACTGAGCATAATCAGGAGCGTTGTCCATCACATGAATCTCGAGGGTAACCCCTTTCGTGGAGTAATGTACGGCCAGTTCATGCAGGTGAACGGTACCCCAAAAATTGTAGAGATCAATGCCAGATTTGCAGACCCGGAAGGGATAAACGTGCTTTACCTGCTGGACGAGAATCTTCCCGATATATTATTCCGGATGGCGGAGTCTTCCCTGGGAAACTATACAAGATTCCTCCGGAAGGCGACTACGCTGAAATACATAGTACCAAATGGGTACGGAAGCGCACCGTTGCCCGGACCCCTGGAGATAGAACTTGCAAATATGCCTGAGGATTTGCAGATTTACTACGCTTCAGTTTCAGGGACACCCGAGAAAGTCCAGATGACGTCCTCCCGGGCGCTTGCTGTCATATCCAGATCAGAAACAATAGAGTCAGCATCTGACATTGTCGAGGAGAACCTGTGGAGAATAAAGGGGAACTTTTATGTCAGGCACGACATCGGTTCACGGAAATTCATGAGGGCAAAGATGAATTAGCCAAATCATTTGACCTTCACTGTTCCGAGAATCCTGGGCACTGAGGTATTTGAACAAACCGCCAGTGTGTCCCTGTAAACAGATAGGGGCCTGTCCAGGGTTATTTCGTCACCGCTCCTGAACCCCCTGGAATATTTCATCTGATCGCATATGAACACTTCATTGCCGCTGACGTTTTTTCCGGCAAGAGTGGGGTGAAACTCAATTTTTGACTCTATTTTCTCCACTTTCTTCAGCCTTGCTTCCGTCAGGAACATGCCTCTTTCCATATCATCAATCTCTATATTCTTCAATGCAAGACCAACTCTTGAGCCAGCTGGGGCGGACTCAACATCAACATCCTGCATCTGTATGGATCTTATCTGAACTGGATTTTCCAAGGTAGAGGCATAGAGGTTCTGGTGTTTTTCCACAGTCCCACTCAGAACAAATCCCAGAGCTACTGTCCCTACACTTTTTACCTTGAAGAAGTGGTCTATAATAACGCTGGTTCCAGTCTCTTTTCTTTCTATCTTCAAACTGCCGATTGAGCTGGCTAGTTCCACAGGCGATCCATTGAAGAATGTGTACTTCGACACTACGGTATTTGATATTATTTTCTTGACAAGAGCCGCCTTATTCTCGTCTTTTAAAATGATAAACCCTCTTTCTTTCTTCATGAGGTCAAGTGCTATGAGCACCTCCCCGAGATCCTTGTTTATTTCGTCAATTCCCAGCAGCACAATATCGGCAGGAAATATTGTATCAGTGAGCGACGACATCTTTTCAGGAAAGCGCGATGGGGACAATATTGTGAAGACTGTGTCACCATCCTTCCGGTGATAAATTGTAATGTCGCTTTCAGTGCCTTTTTTTGCAATTTCCCTGATAACTTCCGGGACATTGTATGCGAAAATGTTTATGGGATTCATGATGCACAGTAATATTATCTGTGGATATAAACAGATTTCAGGCGAAATCGCCGTTTATCCCTTTGTTTATGGTATCAGAAAGTAGGTCGATATACGGCGGGCGGTCGTCTGGAAGCGGCACCCTGGAATAGCTCATACCGGATCTCTTTACAAATCCACCAAATTCATAATCGAGATCATACAGGACTTCGAGGTGTGTGTACAGGAATCCTATCGGTACAGTGATAACGCCTTTTTTTCCGGATGAGGCAACCGGGGAAAAAATATCATACACGGACGGCTCGAGCCAGCTCTTCCCATATTTACCCCGGCTCTGATACCCACACAGGTGGTCGCCTATCCCAGCCTTTTCGGAAATTCTTTCCGCGGCATTTCTGAAGGCTGTGTCATACCCTGATTCATCGTTCACAGAGGTTGGCAGGCTGTGGGCTGTGAAAATAATCTGGTTGTACCTGCTGTCGAAACCATCCGTTCCAATTATCAAATCTGCCCACATTCTGTGGAACATACCCGAAGAATCCAGTCCGTTAACAATAGACAGGCGGATGTCCGGCGCCACCTTACCGACTATTTCATTCAGTGGCCTTGCATAGGATTCAATAACATTATGTGAAGGGAACGGAAACAGAGGAATTGCCAGTATCCTTTCATAACTCTCAGACGCAATGGTTCCGACCATATCCGAAATCCAGGGCTTCCAGTGCTTATTTCCAAGGAATACTCCTACTTCATCTTTCCCTAACCTCTTCCTCAGTTTATCTGTAACAGATTCTATTATTCCATTTGATGGTGAAGTGCCTTTGACCATCCCGTATTTCTCTCTATTTTCCTTTACCGCATACTCTGGAACGGGCTTGCCTTCATAAATTCCCTTGAGATACTCGACTACATCATTCATTGATGTGGGGCTCCCGTATGCCATCAGCAGTACAGCTGTCTTCATGAGCGTCTCCTGAAATCGTGTACCATTCTCACTATCTCCTGCAGCGTTCTGTAGTCGGTGTTGGGAAGCACTCCATGACCTAGGTTGAATATGTAGTCCTGCTTGTATGATATATCATCCAGTATCCGTGCTGTCTCCCTCAAAGCGCCGGCTGGTGATTCGGCTGCAAGGGCTGGATCAAGATTACCCTGCAGGCCTACCTTTCCAGAGGAAAGGGAGTCAACCAAGCTGAGTCGTGATCTCCAGTCCGCACTTATGTAGTCAACCCCCGACTCAACTATCTGCGGTGCCATTCCGGAGGTTGCAACCGAGAAATATATCACCTTCTTCCTCAGGGGTGATAATTCCGAAACAATATCTGACAGGTATTTCTTCATCAGGCCATCAAATTGGTATGGAGAAAAGAACCCCGCCCAGCTGTCAAAAATCTGCACCACATCAGCCCCTGCCTTGATCTGGATTTTCAACAGTGATATGATCATTTCCGTCAGGAGCGCCATGTTCTCGTGAAACATACGCTCATTCGACGCAATCATCCTTTTCGTTGCAACCATATCCCTGTCACCGCCCCCAGAGACGAGATACGAAAGCATTGTAACGGGTCCTCCGGAAAAGCCTATAAGTGGGAGATCAGCGTGCGTCTCCTTGAATTTCCTTATGGTTTCGCTCAGGGGATACTTCATCTCCCCATGGTCAAATTCCAGTAACCTTGGATATGCCCCATCGTGCGCCGCAGGCTGGACGACCGGACCCGTTCCATCGGTAAAGTCAACCTTTGCCCCCATTGCTTCAAGAGGAAGAAGTATATCAAAAAAGACTATCGCAGCATCAACGCCAAGCCTGATGATTGGTTCCTCCATTATTTTCACCAGGAGAGCAGGATCCATGCACATTTCCTTGATGGACTTGGACTTCCTGGCTTCCGTATAGCCAGGGAGATAGCGGCCAGCCTGGCGCATAAACCATACAGGAATGGAATCCGGGACAGTGCCCTCCAGAACCTGTTTAAAGGCATTCAAGATTTAGCCCCTCCTTCCCCTGCTGTTCGTCATCCTAAGGTTTTGTCCTTCTTATGGTTCTCGGGAACGGGATGGCATTCTTGATGTTGTCCAACTTGCATATCCACATTATTGCCCTGTCCAATCCCAATCCGAAGCCGGAATGCGGGACACTTCCGTATTTCCTCAGATCCATGTACCAGTAATAGTCTTCCGGGTTCAGTTTATACTCCTCCATCCTCTCCTTCAGTTGTTCCGGATCCCATATTCTTTCACTTCCTCCGATGATCTCTCC
Organism: Thermoplasmatota archaeon; assembly: GCA_023484805.1. GTDB lineage: Archaea > Thermoplasmatota > Thermoplasmata > Thermoplasmatales > Thermoplasmataceae > B-DKE. The sequence continues at coordinate 25,765 of JAMDAM010000048.1, forward strand.
GTACCCTTCAGGAGCAAGGAGATCATGGCAGAGCAATTCTCCGGGGTTCTCGGGGTCAGGCCTGTGGTAGAATGTCTTCAACTCCTTTGGATAATGCGTTACGAACACCGGGCGATCATAGTGAATCATTATCTGCTTCTCCTCATCGGAACCAAGATCGTCCCCATACCTGATGTTCATTCCGGTTTCCTGTGCTCCTTTTATGAGGTCAGAATAGGTCATTCTCAGGAATGGCTCCGTCCATCTTCTCAGGTCTCCCGCGTCCCTGCCAAGAATAGCAAGTTCCGGCAGGTTTTCCTCCAGTACCCTTCTTATTATGAAGTGGATCATGCGCTCCTCTATGTCCATCATCCCGGAATTGTCCACCCATGCAACCTCGGCCTCCCCGTGCCAGTATTCAGTCAGGTGCCTCCACGTTCTGGACTTCTCTGCTCGGAAACTGGGGGAAATTGTGAAAACCTTCTCCAGGCTGAATATCATGGTTTCGAGGTAGAACTGGGCGCTCTGGGTAAGGCTGACCTCTGACCCGAAAAAGGGAACCTTGAAGAGTGTTGTTCCTCCTTCAGTTGCCGTGGAAACCATGAAAGGGGCTTGTACCTGGTAATACCCTTCAGAATAGAAAAAATCTGCAAATGCCTTGAAGACCGTCGACCTGACCTTGAGAACTGCAGAGAACTCCTGGCTTCTCAACCACAGGTGCCTGTTGTCAAGAAGGAACTCTTCCCCCTTGTCCTTAGTTATCGGGAACGATTCGTTCCTCTGATATACCTTGTAGCCTGTTACTTCGATTTCGTAACCGGTGATTGCGCGGTCGTCCTTCTTCACGGTGCCTTGGAGTTCAACGCTGCTTTCTATTCCAAGGGAAGATATGACCTTGAATTTCTCGTCCCCCAGTGTGGAAATGTTTGCAACGGACTGTACAATGCCGCTCGAGTCCCTCAACACTACAAATGCGATCTTGCCGCTGCTTCTTGTCCTGTAAACCCATCCATGAACAGTTACCTGTTTTCCAATAAATTCATCGGAAAGTATCTCTTTAATGGAGTGCATCAAACGAGAAATGACGGACAGCTATTATAATTTTGTAACAGTCTTCAGTTTTCTGCTACTCTGATCCTTAACGGATACTCAAATTCTCCAGGAAATTCGAAATGTTTTGAACCGGCTTTTCTCGCATCGCCAATCCTGCGAACGGCTCTTTCATAAACGATCTTCGCTGTTTCTATCTGGTTCATCTGGAATTTTATCATTGCAACGGCCAGATGTATTATATTCTGTATGTACGCCTTTTCCGATCCGGAAATGCATTTCCACAAATCCTCGAGCAGCATGTGCGCCTCCCAGTATCTCTCCTCGTCAAACAGGCAAGAGGCAGTTTTAAGCACATCATCCTTTCGTCGAAGTATCTTATCCCTGTTTAGTGGAAAATATTCTCCAGTATCCGCAATCTTCCTGATCCTGAGGAAGCATACCCTGAATTTCATCATTTTAATGAACAGCGAGGGGAAATCCGTGCTTATGTCAAGTTCAATGGAATCTGTGTGTTTCCTGACTATGGGATTCCTTGTGCAGTGCTGCCTCAGGTCGTACTGGGCAAGGTTTACAGTATTTTCAATGAAAAGTATGATTCTCATTCTCAAACAATCGTGCAGCAAGCAATTCAAAGGTGGCTCATATACATTAAGTAGAGTCAGCCCTGACGGATAAAAATATATTTAACCAAGTGACTTACCTTCTATAGTATCTGAATTGATAGCAAAGGATGATCTGATTATGAAACTAAGGATAAGCGTGAAGAACCTGAAGGAAATTGCAGACCTTCTAAATACCATAGTGAGTGAGGCAAAACTAACTTTCAAGAAGGATGGTGTGACAATAAAGGCAGTGGATCCGGCACATGTGGCAATGGTGAGTCTTGAGATTCCATCCGGATCATTTGAAGTTTATGACCTTGATGCGGAAGAGGACATATCCCTCGACATTGAAAGGCTGAAATCAATCCTTAAATTGGCAAGCTCAGGGGATGTCATATCAATTACAAAGGAAAAGGACAGGCTAAAGTTTGAGATGGGAACCATAGTCAAGACGCTTTCGCTGCTTGACAATAACACCATAACAACTCCCAGAGTTCCGCAGGTCAGTTCCGAAAGTTACGTTGTAGTTGCGAAATATGAACTTGAGAAAGGTCTGAAGGCAGCTGAGGACGTGTCTGATTCAATAAGGCTCACCCTTACGGCAAGCGATTTCAGGGCAAGATCACTGTCTGACACGGAAGAGTCGGAGATGATACTTTCAAAGGAGCTCCTCAAGGAGATCCGGTGTGAGGAATCCGTCAAGAGCTCATATCCGCTGGATTATCTCCTGAAGCTTGTAAAGTCCCTGTCAAGCACAGACTCCTTGAAATTGAGCTTCAAGGATGATTATCCCCTTACTATAGAATTCGAATTCGGACAGCCTGCTAAAGGTTCCAGTGATGGATACATAAAGGGCATTTTCCTTCTTGCCCCAAGAATGGAACAGTAAAAGAGCGGGCGCGGGGGGATTCGGACCCCCGATCTACAGCTTAGGAGGCTGTTGCCATATCCGGACTGGGCCACGCGCCCAACGGAAACAGACAGATATACGTAGGTCTAGAATAGTCGGCCTGATTCGTTTCTGTGGGAAATGTCAGGACGCTATAAAATATTTCTTCAGAGAGAGACTTAACGATTATTATGTAGTTTGGAATACTGGATTATGCAGGTTAAGATGGATGGCTGGCAGGCTGGGCTGAGGTTCTCGGCAGCGCACTTTATACCTTCACACAACAAATGCTCCAGGTTACACGGCCACGATTATGCAATAATGGTCAGGATATGGGGAGACCCGGTTGATGGGATAGTGGTAGATTACGACGACATTTCTAGAGATGTGATGAGCATAATCGGGAAGATGGATCACAAGCTGCTCATCCCAACGCTCAGCGATATTATTTCTCACAAATGCAGCGGCGGAGTATGTGAGATATCGTATAACAACAAGCTAATCAGCGTGTCAGAAAGCGATGTTTGCCTCTGCGAAACCAGATCCTCCTCCAGCGAAGATCTCTCAAGATACATTTCGGAGCAACTTGCCGGAAAACTGAAGGATATGAAGAATGTGAAAGGGCTGGAGATTGGGGTGCAGGAAGGTCCCGGCCAAGGTGCATACTCGGAAGTGATTATGAACGACTGAGAGGGCTATATCACTCCTCTCTGGCGGTCTTGATTCAAGCACAGTATTGGCTATTGCAAAAAATAAAGGGTTTGAGGTTACCGCGCTGAGTTTCAGTTATGGCCAGCGGCATTCCATAGAATTGAGATCATCAAAGAGGATCGCCGATCATTTCAACATAGATCACAGGGTATTCAATATGGACTTCCAGCAGATCGGTTCAAGTTCCCTTACCTCAAGCGTGCCTGTAGAGAAGAGAGATCTTTCAGCAATAGGCAACGGCATACCCTCATCGTATGTACCGGCAAGAAATTCAATTTTCCTGACAATAGCAGCGGCATTTGCGGAATCCCTGGATGCAAGGACAATTTTCATAGGGGCAAATGCTGTTGATTATTCGGGTTATCCGGACTGCAGGCCTGAATTTTTCTCCTCTATGGAACGAAGCATAAATCTCGGAACGAAGGCTGGGATCAACGGGCGCATTAGGGTTGCGGTCCCACTTCAGTTCCTTACCAAGGGAGAAATCATAAGGAGAGGCATAAGCCTCAATGTTCCCTATGAAATGACCTATTCATGCTACAATGGTGAAGATGAAGCATGCGGTGAATGCGACTCGTGCCTGCTCAGGCTCAAGGGGTTCATGGAAGCCGGTATACCTGACCCGATTAGATATAAGAAATACCCTGAATTCTACCTGGATTTTTTAAAAAAATAAGGATTTAGAGTTTCCCTGCAAGAAACTCATCGACCTTTCTGCAGCTTGCATTTACGGATTCCACGGTCTTGTTCCAAAGTAGCTTTTCCTCGTTGTTGAAATCCATGTCGTATATCTCCTCAACGCAGTTTTCGCCAATCCTTATGGGTACTCCGATGAAAATATCCTTCACCCCGTAATGCTTTGCATGGCTTCCAGTCAGAAAAGCTGCACAGGGAATGACCCGGTTCTTACCCTTTATTATAGACTCAACCATTGCTGTGATTGAAATTCCAGGTGCATAGTATGCACTTCCGGACTTCAAGAAGTTTACTATCTCCCCGCCGCCGAATCTTGTTCTCTTTATGATCTCATCTATTTTTTCCTTTGACATTAGGTTGCTAATGGGAATCCCAGCCACGCTGGAATACCTGACAAATGGAACCATGTCATCGCCGTGTCCCCCTATCACGAATGCGTTAACGTCTTCAACCGACACCTTGAGCTCCTGGGCAATGAAAGTCCTGAACCTTGCACTGTCCAGGGAACCTCCAAGGCCTATGATTCTTGACGGAGCAATCCCGGTGATTTTCTGCAGGGCATAGGCTATTATGTCCGCAGGGTTTGTAACAACAACGAGTTTGGCATCCGGGGCGTATTTCTTTATGTTTTTCCCAACATCTGTCATGATCTCGACGTTCTTCTGGAGAAGGTCATCCCTGCTCATCCCCGGCTTTCTTGCTAGCCCTGCCGTTATAACTATAACGTCGGAACCTTCGAGATTTTTGTAGTTCTCCTTGTTAACGGTCGTAAAGCCAACCACGTTGCTATCTGACTTCCAGTGTGGTCCGCCCTCAAGTATGTCCAGTGCCTTTCCTTCCGGAATGCCGTCGACGACATCAAACAGATATACGTCTCCCATTTCCTTGAGTGCCAGTATCTGCGCCACTGTCGCACCAACGTTTCCAGCCCCTATAACTGAAATCTTAGGTCTCGTCATGCGTGGGTATCGCTGGAACGGATAAAAAATGTTTGGAGATGCCCAGTCTTAAACTCACT
>JAMDAM010000008.1 GCA_023484805.1 Thermoplasmatota archaeon
GTGAGGAAAAAAAGCCTGACGGGATCTGGCCCGAACTGTCTCAGGAGGTCTATGGCATAAACTGAGTTTCCCTTGCTCTTGCTCATCTTCTTTCCGTACCTGTCCAGGATGAAGTCTATGGATACCGCGTTTCTGTAGGCATTTTTACCAAAGAGAACTGTTGCGATAGCGTGGAGTGTGTAAAACCACCCGCGCGTCTGGTCAACCGCTTCACTTATGAAATCTACCGGGAGTGATTTATCTGGCGAAAAGGAGTCTTCGAAGGGATAATGAAGGGCAGCATAGGTTGCACTTCCGCTGTCAAACCACGTATCAATTACATACGGTTCCCTGTGCATGTCCTTTCCACAGACGCTACACTGGAAAACCACTGAGTCTACGTATGGCCGGTGCAGGTCTGCTGGAACAGTTGCTCCCCTGGCCTCGATTTCCTCCCTGCTTTCAATGGACTCATAGTGGTTGTTTTCGCAAACCCATATGGGAAGCGGAGTTCCCCAGTACCTGTTCCTGCTCAGGGCCCAGTCCTTTGCCTCTGTCAGGAAATTTCCAAACCTTCCCTCCTTCAGGAAGTCGGGCACCCAGTTCACCTTCTGGTTGTTGCTGACCAGCAGTTCCCTTACGCTTGATATCCTTATGTACCATGCATCCAGGGGATAGTAGAGCAAGGGGGAGTGGCACCGGTAGCAGAACGGGTATGTATGGCGATGTTTTTGAGACCTGAAAAGCTTGCCGTTTGCCTTGAGGTAATCTATGATCTTCGGGTCTGCTTCCTTGACAAATAACCCGTTCCACGGAAGGAGATCCGAGTTAAATTTTCCTGAGACGTCAACGGGATTTATCATATCAACACCCTCCTCCCTGCCGATTTCAAAATCATCAGCACCGAAAGCGGGTGCGGCATGGACAATGCCTGTCCCATCCTCTATATTGACAAATGATCCGTGAACTACCTTCAGCGATCCTCGGGGAGCTTCAAGGAACTCTATTGGCCTTATGTATCTCTTGCCCAGAAGATCCTTTCCCCTGAAATGCTCCATCACCCTGAAGTCTCCCTTGAATATGGTCTTTGTCAGGCCTGAAGCGACGTAATATTCCTCATTCTTGTATTCAACAAGATCGTAGTCCAGTTTCTCATTTACAACCAGGAACTGGTTTGAAGGTATGGTCCATGGGGTGGTTGTCCATGCAAGAAAATACCTTCTGGGATGCTCAGCGTCCCTGAATTTAACGTATACTGCAGGTTCTTCAATATCCTCGTAACCCTGGGAAACCTCGTGGGAACTAAGTGAGGTCTCACACCTCGGGCAGTAGGGAACAATCTTGTAACTCTTGTAAAGCATTCCAGATTTGAACATGCTGCTGAGAGCCCACCATTCGCTTTCCATGTACTCATTTCGCAGGGTAACATACGCATTCTCTGAATCCAGCCATTTCCCGGAGAGCTTGCTAACCTCTTCCCATTCCTCTATGTAACGGAAGACGCTTTCCCTGCAGTACCTGTTGAAAGGCTCTATCCCAAACTCCTCTATTTCCCTCTTGGTCTTGAAACCAAAATGCTTTTCAGCCTCAAGCTCTACAGGCAGTCCGTGACAATCCCATCCGCCAGTGCGGCGTCTTATCCTGTAGTTGTTCATGTATTTATAACGAAGCACTGTATCCTTGAAAGTGAAGGTGCTGAGGTGACCTACATGCGGCCGCCCGTTTGCGGTTGGTGGACCTTCCAGAAAGTAAAAATCACTGCTTCCCCTTGTACTGTTGATATTCTTCTCCGGAATATTGTTTGACTTCCAGAATTCAAGGGTGTCCTTTGCTATGTCCTGCATGGTGATTCCCGTGTCCACAGGTTCGTATATATTCTTACTCATGTCCGTTTAATGGTGAATGCTACAATGTATAAATCGCTTTCATGGTAGAGTTGATGTACTGCACAGTCGAGAAATGGGTGAATCTACTGCAGCAGCCTGTTTTTCCTGAAATGCTCATACCCGGGCATGTCCAGTTTATTCCACTCGGACCCATTGTATATCAGGTTGTCGCCTTTCCACGCATCTCCAATGAAACTGACGCTTATCTTCTCTGATTCCATTGCGTCCCTGAAATCGGGATAGTTGCTGTTTTCTACAGAAAAGAACAGCTCGTAGTCACCGCCGAAACCCATGGTAAGATCAAGTTCGGGAAACCCTGAAATTTCAACTGCCTTTTTTACGTCTTGGTGAACAGGTAACTCATCCTGAACTACCCTGAAGCCCAGACCGTAATCTCTCTTCATCTGTTGCATGGACGATGCGAGCCCGTCAGAAAGATCCATCATGAATTTGCCTCCATGCTCGCTTATGATTTGCGCTTCCCTTATTCGGGGCTTTATATCGAGCATCATGCGTATTGAAGATGCTTTCCTGATTTTGTGCGAATAGAACACATAACCTGCTGCAGCCCTGCCGAGAGAATTTGTGACTCCTATTATCTGGTTCGGGGCAAGGTCAGACCTTTTTCTTGTGAGGGTTTTTTTCTGTCTGCCAACGGCTATTCCTGTCATGTTGAGGCCATCACCCTCCTTGAGGTCACCTCCGGCAAAGTCGCATTTGTATTCGCGCAGCGTCCGTACCATGCCGGATTCAAACTTTTCAAGAAGTGAATAGTCTGTATCCGGGTTAAGGGAATATGCAGTCATGAATTCGATGGGAATCCCCGCCATCGCGGCTATGTCACTCAGGTTGAGTGAAGCGAAATAGGATCCGGCAAGATCGGGGGGAGTGCCTGAAGGAACATGTGTCTTGAAATTTATGCTGTCAGTGGTTATCATCAGGTAGTTCCTGCCGTTGTCGATCAAGGAGCAATCGTCCTGCGGTGCGGTGAACTTGAAGGTCTTCCTGAGCCTGTCTATAATCTCCCGTTCTCCAATATCCTTCAACTTTACCGGCATTTTAACCCTCAGACATACATGGAGGCAGAAGCTGTCCTGCTAAGCAGCTTGTGAAAATCAGGCTGGAAAAAGTTGGTGGATTCAAGTTCAATCATTCTCTGGTAACCTGACAGGTCGGCTGAGTTGTAATAGGCTTCGAGGTCGCTGAAATTCTGGCTAAGTGAGGATTCGACTATAAGATCCAGGAGCTTCTGGTCATGGTCATCATTATGCACTCCCCTGTCCCTGTTTCCGCCAGTTGGATATGAAAGGACCTCTGTTCCAAATTTGCTGGAGTCAAGAAGTACCTTTGCCAGGCTCCATAGCCTTGGAGGACGATAAAGCCCTCTTTTCCACAGCTTCTCGACAAGCGTGTTTTTCTGTATGTTCATTGGATTGACAGATACGTCATCTGATATTTTGCTTACCTTCCTCACCGATTCTATCGCATCAGCCACGGCATCCTTTTCGGAAACGAAGGGAGGCTTGAGGAGAAGGTAGGTTCTCAATTCAAGTTTCATTCTTTTTATGACAGAAGCGGCTTCAAGAAATTTCGCAAAGGTGCTTCCCTTGTTTATGGAATTCCTTACTATGTTGTCGTTGGCGCTTTCCAGTCCTATGGCTATCCTGACTGGGATGCCAGCGTGTTCCAACCCCGATATGTTCTTCTCAGTGATATATTCCGTTCTTGACTCTATCAGTGCCTTCTCTACCTTATCACTGACCGCCTGGAAAAAATACTCTCTGACCTTCACAGGTATCTCAATCGGATCAAGGAAGCTTCCGGAGGTGAAGACCTTCACAACCTTTGAGCCAGAGATTGAATCGGACAGGAAATCGACCTGTTTCATCAAGTTCTCTTCCGTCACGCTGCTGGAAACATCATTAAAATAACCGCACATGGAGCAGGAACTGAAATTGTACCATGAACAGCCGGTAGTCCTGAATATCACCACGGTACTCTGTTCCGGTCTTCCCTGTATCCTGTCCATTTCCTTCCATACCGATACCGGTCGGTCAGGATCACGGTTCGCCCTTTTCTCGGGCATCAGTTTTCTTACGGTCATTGAAAGTTCTCTGTTGATCATCTGTTCGTTCCATACAGCCATTTTGAATAACTATAAAAATTATACACAGCAATTCAAATGTACAACAATCAACCTGCTCCAAAGGTTAATGCCCATCAAGAAATACAGCTATTGTTGCACGACATCCAGATTGTGAAGAATGTGTTCATTTCGGACCTGCACTGCGCTTACCTGAGCGATGAAAGCACAGCGGTTATTTCAGACCTGCATCTCGGATTCGAGGAGGAGATGAACCTTCACGGCCTGTTTCTCCCAAAGCTGCAGCTTAGCCACGTTGAAAAAATGGTCGACAGCATAATTGAGAGATACTCCCCTGAAAAACTTATTATAAACGGGGACTTCAAGCAGGAATTTTCGAGGAACTTGCCGCAGGAATGGGACGACATTGTTCACTTCGTGGAACGTTACAGGGAAAGAACAAAGCTGATATTTGTGCGCGGCAACCATGACAATTTCCTCATGACTATCCTGAAAAAGAAGAACATCGATCTTGTCGACAGCTTTGAGACTGAAAACTATTATATCTATCATGGAGACCGCGACAGGGACCTCAGGAAGATGACAATACTGGGACATGAGCACCCCTCGTTTGTGCTCCGTGATGAGATAGGGGGTGTTTTCAAGATTCCTGCTTTTGTATATAACAATGAGTCACGGGTGCTGATAACTCCAGCAATGAGCTTCTTCTCTTCTGGAACGGATGTGACGCAGTCGCTGTTCAGCCAAGAGCATTTCACTCCCGTGTTGAAGAAAACAGATCCAAAGAAATTCAGGGTTTTTGGTTTAACAGACGAGTTTGGTCTGGTTGACTTTGGAATGCTTGGCGACCTTCAATCTTCCTCAGGTAATCCTCGTAATGGATCCTGAGCTGGGAATGTAAGCGCCTCAATGTCTCCTCCATCTTCCCATCTCCTTTCTCCCTCATAAGCTCCTTCAGGGCAAGCACGTGAGGGGCGAGGATTTTGTTCACAAGCGAGTTGGCCATATCCTCGACAGCTGTTTCAAGAGGCACGCCCTTTGACACCTCATGCAGAAGCTGGTCTGAAGATTCTTTCTCCATCAATTTGGAAAAGAGGAAAATGTCACTTATGAAATCCTCGGTTTCCATCTCCAGTATCTTTCTGGAAAAATTATCCATTTCCAGTAAAACTATCCTGTTCGCCAAAAGAACTTCCCTCTTCTTGGCTTTCATGTTTTCCTCTAGAATCGGCTGGATGTTCTCAAGGTCAATAATTCTTATTCCGGGTCGGCCTATATCGGGATCAATGTTTCTAGGGTTTGAAAGATCAATGAACAGCTTGTCTCCATTTACATTCTCCATCTCATTCTGTCCAATAAGGTAGTTTCTTGAAGAGGTCACTGCAATTATTATGTCGTTTTCCCTCAGTCCCTTGGGCAAGTCTGAGAGAAGCAGGTAGGAAGCCCCGACAGAATTCGAAAGCTGTCTGGCATGTTCTTCATTCCTGCCACAGATTGTGAGCGAAGATGGAGGGATTTTCATTATGTACTTTGCAATAGCGCTGGCCATTTTACCTGTTCCAACTATCATTATCCGGCTCTCGTGTGCACCAGGCAAAGACTCAATTATTTGTGTAGCCTGTGCAGCAAGGGACACTTTTCCCTTGGATATGTCAGTCTCATCACGAACTTTCTTTCCGACGCTGATGGCCTTTCTGAATACTATTGACAGTATTTTTCCCGATTTCCCGGATTTAATCGACTGTTCATAGGCTTCCTTGACCTGCCTCAGGATTTCCTGTTCGCCTACCGACATGGACTCCAGGCCGGACGCGACCCTGAAAAGGTGATTGACTGCGTCAGCATCACGCATTATGTCGGCAGTCTTGAAAATATCAAGGGCAGTAAAGTCCTCAGTGCTATAAACTTCCAGCCTGTTACAGGTGGACAGTATCACGTATTCTCCTATCTTTCCCTCCTGTAATGCGCTCTCCATGGTCTGCCTGTCTGTCTGGGACACAGACTCAAAAAGTTTGTAGTTGTCCCTGAAGTTCCAGGAGGCAAGATAAAATTTAAGCATCCAATTTCTCCTAGTAATTAACTTAAATTATATAAGTAAATAGTATGTTTCTGCGGAAAATAGAATACTCATAAAGATATAAAGTAGCATGGAAGTTCTCATTGAAACTGATACAGGCCCAAGACTGCGTGAACATCTGAAAGAGATTTCGAGGAATTTGGGGTTCGAGTTGGTGTTCAGTGATAATACAACCGACAGGTCCAGGTTTAAGGTGCTTCTTGTTGGGCAAATGAAACTCAGGCATCTTTCGGAACTTGTTTCAGACATGCCCGAACTGAAGATGATACAGACATTATCTGCGGGGGTCGACATGCTTGATTTCAAAACCATTCCTGAACACATACTTCTATGCAGCAACGCAGGAGCTTATTCTGACCCCATAGCGGAACACGTATTTGCGATGATCCTGGATCTAAGCAAGAATCTCACAAAGAATTACCTCAAGATGCGAGAGGGAGTTTTCGACCAGAAAACAGTCAATAAAAGGGTTGCCGGTAAGAAGATAGGAATAGTCGGCTATGGTGGAATAGGAAAGGCAGTGGCCAAAATAGCCAGGAAATTCGACATGAGGATTCTTGCCATTTCACGTTCCGGAGCCAGGGAAGATGAGGAATTCCTCGGAAACATCAACGATATTGATTATGTACTTTCAAATTCCGACATAGTTGTGATATCTCTACCTCTCTCAAATTATAC
>JAMDAM010000031.1 GCA_023484805.1 Thermoplasmatota archaeon
CTTAGGTTATCCCGATTCAGGATGATTTATAACAGAAGTTACTCTATGAGAAGATGTTTTATGAAAGAGATAATGAACTAAAACTGAAACGTTACTTAATCGGCATTGAGAATTCTTCTCATTGGTTAACCTCTGACAAATTTAATTATATCTCCACTTTAGACTGTATATATTTGCTTGTCAAAAATTGTGTTGCATAAACCCTAGAAGTATTCTTCTTTAAAATTGGGCGAGTGTTGTTTGTACAGAACAGCAACCCCTTGTCATTTTCAGTGCCATTCGAACCAACTTCATACATCCATGCTCTTAAGAATCCGCATTTCAGGCGATAATCTAGATACTCTTTATTCATAGGATTTATTCATGCGACCCGATCGTTATCCATAGACATAATGAGTTACCATCTCTGCGAGAAATATGAAAAGTTGAAGAAGTTTGGTCACAGGCTTTCAGAAATGAAGGATTCAATGGACTGGGATAGAATCAAACCGCTCATTTCTGATCTTTACAAAAACGAAACAGAAAAAGGTGATAGACAAAACTGTACTGTTTTGCTCAATACTGGAAAATTGGTGAAAAGAATCAAGTGTGAGATGTTTGATCCCCTTCCTCCCGTGAGGTTGGCCATGGCAACTATCACTCCCGCCGCAAAGATAAAAGCATAGAGACTAGCAATCGTAGCTATGTTTCCTGCGATCACCCCTATACTTGGCGTGATCGGGTAGACGAGCAAATCGAGTCAGATGGCGCCAATGGCTGTTCCCGCTTGGGAGTTACATTGAGTGTTGGGACACTATTCTATGACCTGCCCATATTTATCTCGATACCCCTTTTGAACGTGTGCATTACTCAAAAGCTGCTGATGAATTTCATCAATTGTTTGTGGTCCGAAGCTCATAAAAATAACAATTAAAATTTTTCCAGTCTCTCATAGACAATTTTACCTATGGGATCAATTTTCGTAAAAAAATTGATATTCTTCCTCAGTTCCTTTTTGCTCACTGTTCTCGTTTCCACATTGGTTGATTCAATGCACGGTTTAAATATTTTGGTAAAAGTCATACAATGATTTATGCTAATCAACCTCTAGCAAACCGAGTTCAGGTTCGGTGATTGATCCGCCACGGCATGTGGAAGCGGTGCATTTCGAAGTATAGGATTTCCATAGTCCGCTTGGAGTTACATCTAAAATTAGTAGTATCAGGTATCTCTAACCAGTCCCGGACCCTTGCCGCCATTACCTGATAGCTGACCCTTTACCATGTCATTCGCAAGTTCAACGAACTGCTTCTCCTTTCCCCTGGGTATGACGGCTCCTGCGGCTATGTCATGTCCGCCACCACTTCCTCCTACTTGGGTGGAAGCTTCCCTCATGACAGTTGATAAATTCAGGCCTCTCTGCACCAGTTTCCGTGTTCCACGCGACGAGACCTTGGTATTATCCGATCCGGCATTGAATCCGATTAGTGGCTTGTCCTGCTTGAGAAGATAGAGGGAAAGGATGCCGCTTATTGATCCTGTCATCTCGCCCTCAGGTGCATAGAAATACCTTATGCTGTCTTCCTCATAAATGTCCTTGAGTACTCTATAAGTGTATTCTATGAGTTTTGTCTTGGAGATTTTCCAGTTGGAAATCATCTCTTCCTTTACTGACTGGTCACCGAGGAAGTACTGTACGGGTATGGAGTTCTTCCCGATCTTGCTGTTTCCGTCAACTATGCTGCTGACTTCCTTGGAAGAGAAATCCAGGTCCTTGAACCTTATTATTTCGCCCTCAAGGTACTTCATCGCCTCTAGGCCGATGTTCTGGCTGATGAGTTTTGCTGCCAGCGCATTTGCAAGGGATGCTTTCTCAGTGTCCTGAAGGTTGTATATGCTGGTTTCCGGTTTTATGCCAAGATTCTGCAGCAGCTTGTTCACATTTTCCGGATTCCCGGTGAGATCCTTGAAGAATGGATCCGTGGAATAGGTTATTGCATCAACAACCATGCCGCCTTCCAGGTTCAGGGTATGTACAGTGTCATAGTTTTTCCCGTATTCCTTCTCAAGAATGCTGTTCATTCCGCGCAGTCCTCCGATGTCCTGCTTGTCAGCGATAACTCCCGAAAGGAAGAATGGATAAAGGTCCCTGTTTTTCTCGTCAATAGCCAGAGCCATGAGGTAAGCCATGGTAGAACCGCAAGCTTCCCTTGTGCCGTCTATTCCAAAATCCCTTGCATTGATGTTCAGGGCCTGGACAGTTGATTTGCCGTAGAAATGGTGATCCAGGATTATGAGGTTCTCCGCTTCTGGCACATACTGGACCTGGTCTGAACCGGCATCCACTATGACCGTTAGTGAATCCGGCTCTTCCTCGATCCTCTTCCTGAAGTTTTCGCCATCCAGGCTCTTAATATAACCCAGGTGAAACTTTATGCCGAGCCTCTTGAGTATGCTGCATAATACGATCGCGGCACTGGTTCCATCACCGTCGTAATGAGCCAGCACCCTGACATATTGAGAATTCTTTATCCGGGATGATCCCCTGAAAAGAAGTTCATAAAATTTCGGATCGATTATATCCTTTAGCATCTTGATTACAGTACTTTGCTGAGGTTCCACTCTGGAGCAATGCTTCCAGTACGCTTGTAGTACCTTACAAGTCTCAGCATCTTGGACATTATGAGCATTTCTCCTCTTATGTTGCTCATATCCTTCTTGTTGGATTCAGTGTGCTTCCTCACGTTCTTGTACCTAATTATGAGGTGTGAAAGATCCTCCGGCAATTCTTCCTTAATCCCGTTTTCAGACAGTATTGTGCCTATCTTCTTCCCCAGCACGGGCTTTGTACCGGGTATTCCGTACTGATCCCTGAGCTTTATCCCAATCACTGAATGTGACATTCCCTGCTTGTTAAGTTCAAGAACGGTCTTGACTATCTCATCGTCTCCCATTCCAAGCCACGCAGGCTTGCCCTGTCCATATACCCTGTGTGATCCCGATTTTCCTCTCTTTCTAGTGTGCATTCGTGCCATTAACAGTATCTCCTGATTTATTCTTCATGGCAAAGGTATTAATCTATTTTTTGACACTTCGTCCCGCGAAAATGCATTATAGCTGGTTGTCCCTCAAGACCTTCTCATACTGAGTTATGACCTCCATGCCAACAGACCAGATCGTAAGTTCCTCATTGAAAATGGACGCCTTTTCAAACTGATCCACATTCGACCTGTAATTTCCCTCCGAAAATCCACCTATGATCACCGTCATATCCTCCGGGCCAGATATAACAGAATCAATCGGCTTGATGACGGCGTCAGGCGCCATTGCCAGCACCCTTTCTGCAGGTCTGTCTACTGCTGCATTCAGCGTCCCTTTCTGCACCCGCAGCAGGGTCTTTCCGTCAGCAACAATCTTACCCTCGACGAATAACTTCTCGAAAAGGCCTATGAACCTGTTGTATGCCCTGGGTAGCCTTGTATCTGGGGAAATATCGATGACAAGATCATTCCTTGTGTGTATCCTGACCCTAAGGTTTCCCATTCTGTTCAGTATGGAGTCCATTGCCACAAGAAGGAATATATGTATTATATCTGGTCTTCCTCTTCTATTGGATTCTCCGGGAAAATATCGGTCTATTGCGGAATGCATGTAGTTTGAATCAAGGATGATACCATCAACTTTCTTTTTCCTCTCTCCGGCTATCTTTCTGATTGAATAGTCATCCCTCATCTCAGCAGGAATTGTTTCGAGTTCAGCATCCGCAATAACTATGGTTAACACGATGGAGTAGCCTTTATCCGGAATTATAAATATCGGTCAGGCGCGCTGGGAAAAGATTAATGCCAAGGATAAACTGATGTAGCTGTGTACAACATTTCCGTGATAGGTGGAAGTACAATCACCGATGAATACTGCAGGACGGCATACAGGGTTGGGGAGTTACTTGCGAAAAGCAGATCGGTTGTGTTTTGCGGAGGCCTTTCAGGCGTGATGGAGTGCGTTGCGAACGGGGTCAAAAGCAATGACGGCATTGTAGTCGGAATACTTCCCGGATACAGCCCTCTTGAGGGGAACTCCCATCTCTCAGTTTCCATCCCTACGGGCATGGGATTTGCGCGGAATTTCCTGGTAGTAAGGGCAGGGGAATCAGTAATCGCCATTGACGGATCAGCCGGTACCCTGTCGGAAGCATCATTTGCAATAAGCGAAGGAAAGGACGTTATCTCACTGGATTCTGTAGAAATAGTTCCCAGGAAGAAACAGGAAGGAAAATTCATCAGGGCATCCAGCCCCGAAGAGGCAGTGACCCTTGCAATGGAATCCGCAAAAAAACACAGGGAAAAGTTTATGGAGATAATGAAGCAGCTGAAGGACTAAATTATCTTCTCCATTTCGGGTTGCTCGGCCTGTTAGGTCTCCTTCCGGATCCAAGGACCAGTATCACCATGAAGATGAAAACGCCAGCAGCCACATAGTAAATCCAGTCGTAGTTTGGCGGAGTGCCGTTGTAAAATGTGACTGACGAGCTTTGCGTGCCGCCGTTGACTTTAATGAGTGGGTTACTCACGGAAACAGTAAGCGTGTATGATCCTGTTCCAAGTTCAGAACTGAGGAGTTCAAGGGTAACCACCTGGGAAGAATCTGCGGAAAGATTCACCGTCCTTGTGCCGTAGAGATTCCCGTTCAACACAAAGGAGACAACAACATTGTTTATGGCAAACGCCTGGCTATTTGTTATGGTAGCACGGAGGGTTATGGGGTTGTATACGTTGATAGCAAAGGTATGGGAATAGTTTACATATTGACCATGGTAAAGGGCACTGGTAATTACTGCAATGTATATGGTCTGGGCGGCTAGCGGCGCAGTTACAGAGAAGGACGCTGATGGGTTGCTGCCACCATAATTCTCGAAGGTGCTTGTCGGCGAGAATCCAGTGAGGTTTTCCCCTGAGAAGAATGCTTGGGTTGTGTAATTGCTGAAGCCCACTGAATTATTCACATAAACGGTAAAGCTCTGTCCCGTGTATACGTTGCTGGGCATGGTGACCGAAACATTGTCTACTATTGGTATGGGGGATGCAGCAGACACCATTGCCATTGCGGGCAACGCCATGATTGAGACTATCAGTATGGCGAGCAGCTTGTTCATCTGCGGAACCTCCTTCCTCTGTATGATGCTATGAACAATCCTCCCGCGACCGTTACTGCGATGATTATTATTCCCGTAATCAGCGTTGAAAGGGCATCTCCTGTGTAGTTCGCTATGATCCCATTTCCACTGGGCGATGGAGTGATGCTGGCATAGGGGTACTCCATGGTAAAGGAGATGGGCTCATCCACCACGCTTCCATTAATTGTGGCGTTGAAATTGGCGGTTATGGTAGCGCCTGGTGAAAAGGCTGGTGTTATTGGGGAAAGCACGATTTCAACGGTAAGTGACTGGGCATATGGTATTGTTATTTTTCCTGCAGCCTTTCCATTGTAAACAAGGGTGGCGTTCCAGCCATATTCCTTTGCCTGCGTTGCAGAACTGTTAAGCTGCCCGGTAACTGTAATTGGAGCATTCCCCGTATTGGTAAGGGTAACCATATAGACGAGATTGCTTCCCTGGGGAGTTCCAAAAATGGAATTCACATGAGAAGAGAATGAGAGTCTCTGGACAACGTCAACGTTGACTATTCCAGAAGAGGTGGACGAGGAATAGCTCATGTTTATGGGGATGGCGTCAACTCCAGCCTGCGGGTTGCCCATGGCATACACGGTGGCATTGATACTCTTGGTCTGCCCTGGAGCAATCCCAAACACGGTTTCATTGAACATTATTCTCCATGATGGGCTACCTGAACTGAGTGTCACGTCATTGTACACATTCTGTCTGTTAGTAACGTTGAATTCCACGAATGTACTGTTTGTAAGATCAAGCCCGGTGCTGAGAGATGGATAATGTTTCCCCTGGCTTATGACGACACTTCCTGTCACCTGCTGGGATAGAGCCAGGATGACCGACTGGGCGGAATTAATGTACAGCGTATCATTTTCGCTGTAAGTAATTGTCAACACGGTACCGTTGAAGGCGATCATTGTCTGGGTGACGCTTGCATAGAATGAATAGTTCCCCTGAGGCAGAAGAATGGGCGCTTCCGATGAATTATAGGCAATGTTATTCGGGTACTCCGTAATCATCACATTGGTGTTCATGGACCTGGATCCCACCGTTACTGCCACAGAGGTGGCGTATGCATTCACCAGGCTGATATCGTCGTAGTAAGTGCCGCTGAAGGCCGGTATGGTAACACTTCCGAAATATCCTGTTCCTGTTGCATTGTTAAGGGCGTAAATTTCCCATGTTCCCGTTGGAAGGCTGATACTGTAATTGCCGAATGAGTTTGTAGTCGTTTTCGCAAGGAATGTACCGGAGGATGACATTATTTCGATGACTGTGTTTTCCATGTCCAGGCCATGATAGGAAGCGGTACCTGCAAGCAAAGTGGTCACTGGCGTTGAGGTTACACTTACCGTAAACGAATTTGTTGTGCTTGCTGAAATCGTTCCGCTACCTGAAATGATGTAAGACCCGGTCGAATTTACAACCGTGTTGAAATAATCAACGCTGTAACTTCCCGCCGGGAGGTAAACAGGGCTTGAGGACAGATTGGCTGGAGTGCCGTTGACGGTTATCTCATAGTGACCACCGTTCACGCCCAGGGAATTCTTCAAGGATATCGACCTAGCAGAAACAT
>JAMDAM010000023.1 GCA_023484805.1 Thermoplasmatota archaeon
AATGGGCCCGACCGGATTCGAACCGGTGACCACCGCCTTGTAAGGGCGGTATCATAACCACTAGACTACGAGCCCTTTAAGCCTGGTGTAATCATTTTGACGGTATAATATTTGCTCTTGTTTCCTTTATCTTGCGATATCAGCCCCGGCAGTTGAGGAAAAATATTAAATGCTAGACGTTATTTCCAAATATGGGCGAAGAATCCATAGATTCTGGTAAAAGGAACTTTCTTAAGGCGATGGTCGTTATCTCCGCGGGGGCCGCCGTTGCCGGGGTTCTCAAGGGTGTTGTTCAAAATATCATTCCACCCTCTTCCGGACTTACTTCATTTCCAGAGTTAACTCTTTTTTTCAATGGAAACCCATTAAAATACAGTGATATTCCACCTAATGTTACTGGTGGAAACATTGTGCTGTTTGATTACCCCCTGCAGAGCGATCCGAATTTTCTGCTCAATATAAGCAACGATAACAAGACGCCCGCTCCGGTTGAACCCATGTCTGTATTTATACCAGCCACCGGAGGAACATACGAATCTCCTGGAGGTGTTGGTCCTGACAATTCCGTTGTTGCTTTCAGCGCAATCTGCCAGCATCTTGGGTGCGTCCCTCCTATAATACATTATTATGCAGCCGGGAGCCCTGCTTTTCCTACTTACATTCACTGCGACTGCCATGGTAGCACCTACGACCCCAGCAAGGGTGCAAAGGTTATAACGGGGCCGACAACGCACCCGCTCCCAGCTACGATACTGAAATATGATGCTGTAACCGGGAATTTCAAGGTGGTAAGCATGACGGGCCCGACCATATACGGGAAGATTAGCGATTTAACTGGCGGTACGCCACTTCCAGAGGGTCAGACATACACAGATGTAACAGTAGAATCGATTCAGGGATGAAGAGAGGTCAGATAATGGATATAGAGAAGTACAAATTCTGGAAGAGAAGACAGGACGTTGTGGAAGAAGTTGTTGATACCCTGAAGCTTAACGAACTGCCACTTAAGACAGTGCCGGACTACATGAGGAGAAAGAGGGGGATATGGTACTGGACCGGCGCGCTAATAACAATTGCTTTTGTCTATCAGGTAATCAGCGGTCTTCTCCTTCTAATATACTATACCCCGTCTGATCCATACTATACTACAGTCAATGTCATCATAGATACCGTTCCATTTGGCGCCCTTTTCCTCGCTTCCCATTTATATGGGGCCTATGCGATGATCGTCCTGATTTACATCCATCTCTTCAGGAACTATTTCATGGGAGCCTACAAGAAGCCCCGGCGCCTGCAGTGGGTCACTGGAGTGCTTCTTCTCGCTATCACCATTGGCGTTGGATTCTTTGGCTATTCAATGACCGGAGACGTGCTGTCATCAGATGCTACCGATGTCGGTCGAGGTATAGCATTATCTACACCGATCCTTGGTGCAACCTTAGAATCCCTTGTATTCGGCAATGGGACGTCTCTGTCGCTCTTCACCCACATGCTGTCTCTGCACATCATATTCACAGCAATTATAGGCCTGCTGTTCGGACTGCATTTCTTCCTTGCTGAGGCAAACGGCATGATGCCATCAAACAGGAAATCCAAATACACGGCTCCAGCCGTTGACAAGGAAGACCCGTCCTACAAGCCCTGGTTTCCATACAATATGGCATTCATGGTTCAGCTTGCGTTGTACACCTTCGGCATTCTGATAATAATCCCTTCAATATTAATGCTCATAAATGGAAGCACTGTACCTGCGAGTGCAACAAACCCACCCATCCCACCACTGTTCTCTCCATTCCCCAGCTTTGCGCCCACCAGTCCTTTTGCGGGATATGTTCCAGCCTATCCTCCGTGGTTCCTGCTGTTCATTTACAAGGCAGTTGATTTCCAGGTTTTCACCGGTCCGATGTCCCCTCTCATAGCGTCTACGGTTTTCGGCGTAGTTCCATTACTTTACTTCCTGCTTATACCGTTCATGGATGGCAGCAAGGATCTGCATCCTCTTGCGAGGCCAATGGTTACTGCTTTCGGCATACTCGCTGTAATTTATATGGTGATACTTTCAGCCTGGGGCGCCCTGTCTCCAGGCATACCAATTCCGCCATCAGAGGTATATGCCGTGTTCATTCCACCATGGGTAATAGTGGTTGGAGGCATGTACTTCCTTAACAGAATGTACAGGCAGAACAAGTTCAAGGTGACCTCTACGAAATCCATCGCTTCCTTCTTGCTCTTCATGTTCCTGCTGATATTCATGGTGATCGAACTGGCAGAAAACTTCTCCGCTTTCATGAACCACACATCAGCACTCAATCTTGTTTCAACTGTTCTGGCAGGTGGGGCAACTTCCTTTGTTGCATTTGGAACAATGAAGTCTGCTCAGGTTGCCGAAAAATATCAGCCTGTGAAGGAGCCAAAACAGCACGTTATGAGCGTCAACACTGCAGTGATTTTATCTGCCATACTTGGAATATTCGCTGTTGCCGTGATCGCAATGATATCCACACTGAACCCTGTTGGAGTTATCCCCGAGGGAGAATTCGGGCTTGGTCTAGGAGTGATTCTCGTCATAAGCGGCTTGATCATGAGGCTATACCGGGCGGCCTTCTATCATGAGTGATATCAGGGTAGATGGCTACAAATCAATAAGCTTCTGGCAGGAGGATAATATTGGGCTGGTTGTCCTGAGGCCAGATGACAGTTCACATCTTGAAACTTCCCACATTTCTGAACTTGTCACTGCTATCGGCACGGCTGCCATGGATGATGGCGTGAAGGCTGTTGCAATAACAGGACTGAACAAGCGCTATGGAACAGGTTTCAATTTTGGCGACAGGAAGGAAACAGAAAATCTAATGGAATACTGTGGCGCACTGCTTTCCCTTGTATATTCAATAGAAAAGCCCATCTTCACTATTGTTAACGGGAACGCCATTGATATAGGTTACGAGATTGCGCTGCTGGGAGATGTCATGATATCCTCCAATGCAATAGAGGTTGGATTCAGTTCATCATACACATTCATGCTTGGCGGATCCATAACTTCTTCGAGGTTGAAAAATCTCGAAAGAGGCAGAGCTGTTTCCGGAGTGAACGTGGATATTGCCTACAACCCCGAGAACCTGCTGGATAACGCCAAGAAATACATTACAGAACATTTCTTTTTTGATTATCCTCTTGTGAGAAGAAGAAGAATGATATCATTCAGGGAATCACTTCTAGAGGAGCGCGAACACTTCTTCAAGCGTCGTGGGACTCAGATACCTGGATAAAATATGATGATCAGCCCGGTTACTATGACCGCGCTAAGAGAGGCAAAGAGATTTACCTCGCCCTTGGTCAATTTTCCCCTGTTTTCAAATGCGGCTCCGAGAACACTGTCAATCTGGCATCCTATAAATCCCATTATTCCTATTGCAACAATGGGCAGGGGGTCAAGATTCCCATGCCTGAGAAGGCTGTATGTTATTGAGATTATAAAAGAACCGAGCAACGCCGCAAGTTCCCCGATCAATGAAATGCCGCCGTTTATCCCCCTCGTTGTCCGGCGGAAGGTTGTGATCATAAACACTTTCCTGTCCATTATTCCCAGTTCTGATGCGAACGTGTCGGAAGCTATAACGGCAAATGAAACAGCAAATAACGTGAAATAGGGAACATTGACCGGGTGAAAGAAGTGTAAAACCGCAATTCCGAGGCCTATCAATGCTGCGTATACCACGTTTGAGGTCTTCCTTTCGCCCTCCTTCCCCTCCTGCATAGAGATCTTCTTTTTCTGGTTCAAGAAAGATATGGTTGCAAGGTGAGAGACAGCTGCAAATACAATCATCAAGATGAGCCAATCAAGCGACCCGAGAACTGCAACGAACAGCCCAACTACAAATGCTGCAATGCTGCCCTTTAGGTCGAAGATATTAAGCGCTCTTGAGAGAACAAATAATATTACGAGAAATATGATAATCAGGAGAAAAGAGTCTACGGAAATCAGTACCTACCATCCGCGCTCCTGCAGTCGCATTTCCTTTGGCATGGATTCTACGTCCATACCGGCCATGCCGGACAGGTTTTCCGATACGTTTCCTATCAGCTTAAAATCCTCGTAGTTCTCCACAGCTTCAACAACAGCCCTCGCCATCTTCTCAGGTTCAGGAGATTTGAATATGCCGCTTCCAACAAAGACTCCATCCGATCCGAGCTGCATCATGAGTGCTCCATCTGCAGGTGTGGCTACTCCTCCGGCAGCAAAGTTAACGAGAGGCAGCCTCCCCTTGCTTCTTATCTCCTTGAGAATCTTCAGGATTTCTCCTCTTATCTTGTCTTCTCCCATTCCAGCAAACAGACTGTGCATCGAAAGCGATACCTCATTTCCAAACAGATCTCCAGACACAGTCTTTCTCAAAGTCCGGTAAGAATCGGTCATGTTATCGGCAACTCTTTCAAGATCCTTAATGCCGAGTGATTTCAGCACAGCTATGCTTTCGCTGACTACCCGGATGTGCCTAACCGCCTCAATTATGTTTCCAGTACCTGCCTCTCCCTTTGTCCTTATCATGGCGGCTCCCTCAAATATCCTCCTGACTGCTTCTGAAAGGGTCCTAGCGCCACAGACAACTGGCACCTTGAACTCCTCCTTGTACAGATGGAAGAATGGATCCGCAGGGGTCAGCACTTCGCTCTCATCCAGCATGTCTACTCCCAGTGCCTCGAGGATGCGACCTTCTGATATATGGCCTATCCTGACCTTGGCCATTACCGGGATAGATACGGCTGACATTATTTCCTTGATCTTGGCTGGATCAGCCATCCTTGCAACTCCTCCTGCCGCACGGATATCTGCAGGGACCCTTTCCAGTGCCATGACAGCTACTGCTCCTGCAGATTCAGCGATCTTTGCTTGAGCAGCAGTAGTAACGTCCATGATCACGCCGCCCTTTGTCATCTTGGCAAATCCCCTTTTGATGAGTTCGTCACCAAACCTGAGGTCAGAAAGATTAAGTTCCTTGTTCATGATTGATAGGCATTCATAGAAAATATAAATATATGGTGATTTGTGAGAAGCCTTGAAAATAACTACAACAGTACAGTGATCAAGAGCACGCATAGATCTGTAATTGCCGCCTACATGGAAAAAGTGCTTGTAACCCTAATCCAGGCCTGATAAATTTAGACTTATGTAAAATCAATGGAATTAACCTGAAAACTTCAGGTTATTGACCCTGTCCCAGTGAAAATCCAGGTTTTCCATCGAAAGTAAAGAGTCCCTCAGTCTTGATTGGAGGAATATCGGCGGTCACCAGGCGACCCAGGAGATCAACCACATTCCTGTGCGTTACAGCCTGTCCGGAAGCGGAACTCTGAAACCTGCAGCGCCAATGATCAACACAAAAAGTTTCTGGAATTCCATCAGGGTAAACCTTAGTTCCCCTGTTTGTGATCATTACAAGTTGGAATTCAGGGTTCGAAATTTCCTCTAGACGTTTTCCAAGTTCATCAGCCGAACCTCTCCAGTCAACAAATACATCCACGCCGACCAATTCTTTGAACGGAACTGGGCGTTTAGCCAGTTGAATTTTCAATGGTGTCCCATGTGCCGGATAATTGACACTTTTCAGCTTCTGTGGATACTTTCCCAGGTTCTCTATAACTGCGTCAGCAAATTCTTTCGTTCCTACTTTCCTGCTCGAAACGGCTGGATCAAAGATGTCGTAGGTATGTATACCGTCTTCAATGGTCCTTAGCCAAGCATTATGTACTTTGGTTGCCACGTCACCCTGCCCAATGTAAACAAGCATCTGTACTGCAGCTAAAAGTAGCCCGGATGGATTTGCAAGGTTCTGTCCGGCACGCCTTGGGGCAGAACCATGAATAGCCTCGAACATTGCTATCCCATCACCTATGTTTGAACTTCCTGCCAGTCCGACTGAACCAGCTATCTGGGCAGCTACATCAGAAAGTATGTCGCCGTAAAGATTTGGCATTACAATGACATCAAACTGTTCAGGAGAGTCTGCCAGTTTTGCAGCACCGATATCTACAATCCAATGTTCATTCTCAATATCGGGATATTCTCTTGCAACCTCGTCAAATATCCTGTGGAATGTGCCGTCTGTTAGCTTCATTATATTATCCTTTGTAAAGCAAGTGACTTTATGCCGGTTGTATCTTCTGGCATATTCAAAGGCGTACCTTACCACTCTTTCAGATCCAGGAATGGAAATCAGCTTCAGGCACTGAAATACATCTGCTGTCTGCCGGTGTTCAATCCCTCCGTACAAATCTTCCTCATTTTCCCGTATGATTACAACATCCATGTCAGGATGCTTCGTGGGTATGAAAGGGTCATAGGAAAGGCAGGGCCTCACGTTTGCAAACAATCCAAGTGTTTTCCTTACTGTGACGTTAAGGCTCTTGAATCCTCCCCCCTCTGGTGTTGTGATCGGTGCCTTAAGGAACACCTTCGTTCTTCTGAGAGAATCCCATGCAGATGGCTCAATTCCTGCAGTTATTCCTTTTTTGAAAACCGTTTCCCCTATGGTGATTACTTCCAGATCAAGTTTAGCGCCCCCTGCCCTGATGATCCTTAAGGTTGCTTCCATGATCTCTGGCCCAATACCGTCGCCGTAAGCCACAGTTACTGGCACGGCCTTTTCGTTCTGGTTGCTTTCCTTAATGGTTTCGTCCTTAATCCCTTGTCCCATCAGATTGTGATGATTAAAGCCCTTAAAATTATTACCTCCGATACCGGTAATGAATCAGTTAATCTCGCCTCATCCCTTTTTGAATTTTATTGAACATCCAATGTTACGTTTCGATCTAATCAAGAGGTCGTACAAAAGCCTAATTCAGCAGATATGACAGAAAGCAATCCGTGGCATGGGGATATAATCTGTTATCCGGTTGTGTATTGTAATCAGCAATGGACTCTTTCCTGAATATTCTGAATGCAATTCAAGATGCTAAGAGTCATTCCAGTCTTTACATACATTAATAACGCAATAGCTTAAATGAAATCCCAGATATCTTGGCTGTAAGGCAATATGTATTTGGCCATGATTCTTCCAGTCATCTTTCTGGCAATGTTGTAAAGAACCGAATAATATTCATAAAGTATGGCACTTGGGAGAAAGACCGTTACCTCTAAGTTACCATCACGCGGTTTGACAAAATATCTCAGTCTCATTATGTGGTCTCTGTTAGAGACATCCCTTATCATTCCTAAAATTTCGTTGCCTGTCTCAAGTTCAAATATACCGTCATCCTTCGAGATTGCGTTAACCCCTTCTATCAGTCCAGCTGAAGCGGAGTTGCTGTATAGCACTGCCTTGAACTTGCCATCCTTCATCTGGCTGTTCTTGATTTCTGCCATTGAGTCTACATTATGCGCAAGTTCAGACATCGTTCTGTCTTCTCCATTAAGCCTTATAATGTAGGTAACTACAGACACCGGGTATTCAGAATTTATAAGGTCCATTGTCTTTATTATGCCCGGGTTTGGTCCAAGCCATTCGACCCTGGAATTTTCCACATCTTCTGTATAGGCCGAAAGATCCTCAGATACCAAGGATAACTGGGAGCTGTGAAACCTTGCATATACATTCAGGAAACCGTTGTTCATGTCTGACCTGTTGATAATGAAAGAGGGTATTTCCATCAGCTTGTTTATAATTTTTAGATCTTTAACATTGTTTATTCTCGAATCAATAACAAAGGAATTCTCCTTCTCAATTCCGTGGAACTTTTTCAGGGCTATTTCAAGTTTATTGCTTTTTGTCTCCTTGGGAAAATATGTGCTCATCCACGTTTCTCCGTCACGACCGAATAGGAAAACAGGAAACTTGCCTTTAATTTCCCTGGTGAGATCGAAGAGTTCGGTATTCTGCCTTACGCGGAGTATAACCCGCATGTCAAGTTTCCGATCTATGTCTCTTACCAGCATATGCGAACAATCTCTTGATATTTAAAAAGGTTCGCACATTTGTCCTGTTATCTTTAGATAATTTACCTAATCTGCTAAAGAATCGTCGTTTGAAAGTTAAAGTCGCTGGCTTCGAGTAAAATGCTATGAAGAGGTCATGGCGTGCAATGCCTACACGCACATATGGTCAAATTATCGACTCTGACTTTGTCGTCAATGCTCACCACACTCCGATTATAATTTATAAGGTCATGGCATACTGGGTTCATAATGTATGAGCTTCTCGCAATAATTCTAAAGTTCATTTCAATTGTATTTGGCGGAATACTCGCTGGATTTATAGGTTCGTTGACAGGGCTTGGCGGCGGCACTGTTCTCGTTCCCCTTCTCAGCATATTTTACGGCGTCCCCATAGTATTTGCAACTGGAGCGAGCCTGATATCAACAATTGCAACATCAGCAGGTTCTGCAAGCGCTTATACCAAGGAGAAGATTGCAAACATAAAGATCGGCGTTGGGTTGGAGGTGGCAACAACAATCGGCGCGGTTGTTGGATCGCTGCTGACCGTGTACCTGGATCACCACGCCTTGACATGGCTCATTTATGTAATATTCGGGATTGTGCTACTGGGATCCCTGGTCCCTGCGGTGAAGCGGGGGCAAAGTGAATTGCCTCCTCATACAAGACCGGATTGGACTACGCGCATTTTTGAGCTGTCAGGAAAATATCATGATGCAAGGCTGAAGAAGGATGTGGACTATAACGGCATAAGATGGTGGCTCGGTGAGATAATAATGTTCTTCGCGGGCACTGTATCAGGGCTCTTGGGAATCGGCAGCGGGGCGCTCAAGGTTCTCGGTATGGACTGGGCAATGAACCTGCCAATGAAAGTCACCACAACTACAAGCAATTTCATGATTGGGATTACGGCTGCGACTGGAAGTTCCATCTACTGGTACTCCGGATATATCCAGATATTCATCGCTGCCGCCACGGCAATCGGCGTCGTGATCGGGGCGTATTTTGGAGCCAAGGCACTGGTCAAGATAACCAACAAGGATATAAGGTGGATATTCCTGGCAATACTCTCATTTCTCGGAGTGGAGATGATTATCCGTGGCTTTGTTACCGATAAAATATTTTTCATGGTTCCGCTGATCCAGTTTTCAATTTCCATCGTGATTGCCGTGGTCTTCATAGCAGTGCTTTATTTGCATAACCTGAGGAGGTTGAGGTCAGTTGAAGCACTTTGACGTTTACAGGATCATAAGCGTCTCTCTGAGAACCGGCGTGATATTGAGCATGGTCTCCATCATCAGCGGCATAGTTATCATCATGGTCAATGGGGGTGCAGACGGTTACACCTTAGCCCAGATCGCAAGTTATTCAAAGAGCCAGACACTATATTCATCCCTTATCCCGCTCAACAACCTGTTTACTGGTATGTATCAACTGGACGGGGCATTCTACGTCGCATTCGGCCTGTGGGTTCTTATATTCACTCCCATCACCGTTGTTGTTATTGCCCTGATATCATTTATAGAAACCAGGAATAAGCTGTATATCGCTCTTTCATCGTGCGTACTGTTCGTGCTGTTCTTTGCAATGCTGGTGGTGCCGCACTTTCTATCATGAAATGGTGTATTTCCAAGCTAGATAAGGTTTATAACTGTCAAACAGATTTCCTGTGGGATCAAGTAAATGCTCAATTTCGAACGTGTCAAGCAGAGTCATGAAGATCCGGCAAAGAGGATCAAATCATTCGAAATTGAGCCGGTAAAGGAATACACCGACAACGAAGCGTACGCGGAGGCCAGCAGGTGCATAGGATGCAATATCTGCACGCAGGCTTGCCCGGCCAGCCTTGACATAGGCGGCTATATCAGAAGCACTGCGGTGGGAGACCCTGCGCAGACAGTCAGGATAGTTTTTGAGACGCTGCCTTTCCCTGCAATAATCGGCAGGGTGTGCACCCATCTCTGCGAAGATATCTGCGTCCTTTATGACGAGGGTGGTCCCATAGCGATAAGGCACATCAAAAGGTATGCCGCAGATAAGTTCAGCGATTACGGAAAGATAATCAGCGTACCAAAGAAAAAGTTTGTAGACAAGAAAGTTGCCATAATTGGCGGTGGACCAGCTGGTCTGACTGCAGCCTTTTATCTTTCAATCCAGGGTGTCAGGGTAGTCATCTACGAGGCTCTGCCTGCGCTGGGTGGTTTCATGAAGACCGGAATTCCGAGGTACAGGCTACCCCAGGACGTACTTGACAAGGAAATAAATTTCATACTTTCGCAGGGTGTCGAAGTTCACCTAAATACGGTTGTGGGCAAGGATATCAAATTTTCCGAGATAATGCAGAGCAATGATGCGGTCTTCATGTCCATAGGGACGCATAAGCCACACATGACAGGAACTCCAGGATCGGATGCCCCGAACGTTTATCACGCGATGAATTTCCTGCAAAGGGTAAGCCTCGGGGAAAATATTGACGTTGGCAACGATGTCGTCGTAATCGGTGGAGGATTCACTGCAAATGATTCATCAAGGACGGCAATGCGCCTTGGCGCCAAGAACGTTATAATCATGTATCGCAGGAGGGAGCAGGACAGGCCAGGCTATCCATCACTCAATGCGGAAGAGGAACTGGAAGAGTCCGTTGAGGAGTTTGTGAAATATGAATGGGAAGTCACCCCATTTGAATACGTCCAGGAAAATGGTAGGGTTGTTTCGGTGAAGTACTGGCAGAATGAAATGGTCGTGGAGAAGAGTGGAAGGGCCAAGCCTGTACCGATCAAGGACAAGGTGCATGAGATAAAGGCAGATACCGTCATTGAGGCAACCGGACAGGAAACGGACTACTCATTCATAGATCCTGAGTATCTTAGGAGCCTCAGGCTGACGCCGCAGGGGCATGTAGTTGTTGATGATGTAGGAATGACCTCCATACCCGGGCTTTTTTCAGGTGGAGATTCAACAAACACGAACAAGGACCTGATTTCTGCCGTCAGGGACGCAGACAAATCCGTCATGGGAATACTTGAGCACCTGAATCTCATGGATACGGTTTATGATGAAAAGCTGCCGATTCTCGACAGGTGGAAAACATATTCCGCCTCCGCTGGAAGAAGAACCTAGTTCCTTGGAATCTTCTGGAACTCCATCGAGTGAAGGCTTTCCATTTTTGAATATCCGTGCACAACCCTTTTCCAGGTGAGTTTCAGTCCCATGTCCCGGAATTGCATCATCCTGTCGGTTATGCCCTCATCGGTATTAATTTCGTAATAATTTATCAAACCTCCGTCATTCAGCGCTGCGTATGCATTTTCAATGAAGTTGAATGCGTCGTGAGGCAGGTTCATTATTATCCTGTCAAACTTGCCGTGCCTCGAGATCTCCGAAGAGGAATCCGCACAGATGGCATCGATGGTACCCATCAGCTTGTTGATCTTGACGTTCTCCCTGAGAATCTCTACGGCGTCGCAGTTGGAGTCGATTGCTAACACTCGCGCCTTGGCATTCTTAGCAATCGATATGGAGAACGGACCAATGCCGGAAAACATGTCGCACACATATTCCCCGTCCCTGATCCTGCTGGAAATGAGCAGCCTTTCCGTTGCCAGGCGAGGCGAGAAATATGCCTTCCTGACATTTACCCTCAGGGTGATTCCATTCTCCCTGTACAGTGTTTCCGGCAAGTCCTCACCAGCGAGTAGCTCAAGCGTTCTTTTACGGTGATCACCTTTGACTCCCCTGTCCAGGTACACAGTCCGGATACTCTTCCTGGTCTGCAGAATCTCCTCGGCTTTAGACGAATAATCCTTCCCGTCAATGTTCTTTATTATGGCAATGTGTCCAATAACATCAAATGAACCTGGCTGAACCAATGGCCTCAACCTTTCCTCCTTTGGCTTTCCGTCCAGATCAACGATGGTACCAGGAACCGATTCCGGGATGGTATCCGCCGATCTGATAGGTATGAAAACCCTTTCCCCAGAGTTATATATCTTGTGCGAGGGATCTATGATCCCCATTCTTTTCAGGATGGATATGGAGTCCTGCGCATCTTCCCTGTTCACGGAAACGTGAATTGTCATCTGTATCTCCCCTTGATCCGCTTGGCATGATCCACGGTCTCATTCGCCAGCTTGGACGAAAAGCCGAATATCCTGGAGATATCCGAGGGCTGCGCGGAAGCAACCTGATCCAATGTCCTGTAACCCGCCCTGTGTAGCCTCCTTGCCCTGACCCTTCCTATGTTAGGTATTGTGATCAGTGAAAGGACATCCTCCTTAATTCCCTCCTTAATCCTTATATTCAGGCGTTCCAGTTCCCCCCTGATCTCCGGTTTGAACAATTCAGCCAGCCGGGAGAGGGAATATGAAATCCAGTCAGCTGAGGCTATCTTGCTCTGTACGTCCCCCGGGCCTATATTGAACTTCTCTGTTATGTCTATTATTGGAACCTCGTCTATCCAGTTCTTCAGTACGATTGCCGTCTTTGCAGCAGAATAATTGTCATCGTCATCATCGAACACTTCAATTTCTTCAAGGAATTCACTTATGTAAGGCATGTCCCCTGTCCTGGTGGAAAAATTGATCATGTCCGGGGTCCTGCATATATAGAAGAGGGCCAGGTTAATGGAATGGGGCTTTTCAAAGTATTCCCTGAGTATTAGTGCAGTTTTTGGCTCTATGTAAAGATCGCTGACAGTCTTACCGAAGGTGGTCGCCTCATAGTTTCCCATCATCTCCCTGACAAAGTCCTCTGATACAAGGAAGCCCAGGGTTCTCTCCAGATCAGCATATATGTCGGAGATAACGTTCTGCTGCCCGAAGAATGTGGACCCGAAGAATTTCTTCACCTCCTCGAGGTTTTTCGCAATGCCTGTTGAAACCAGTGCAAGAACGTTCATCTGCAGTGCGCGTCTTCCTCCGAAAATGGAAATGATAGGTTCAGATTCTCCCGACAGGTATTCTTGTGCCTTCTCGACGGCGCTATCCGTTGATGCGTATATCAACGCCCTGCCCTCGGTGTCGTATCCCGGCCTGCCTGCCCTTCCAAGCATCTGAAGTATCTCTATTTTCTTCACGTACTGGCTGTATCCATCCATGAACCTGCTCATGTCCCTCACCACTACAGTGCGTGCAGGAAGGTTCACCCCTGCAGCCAGGGTGGGCGTTGCCACCAGCACCTTTATGTAACGTTCCCTGAATAGCCTCTCAATGGTATCCTTCTCCTTCATGGAAAGCCCTGCATGATGAAATGAAACACCTTTTCTCAACAGGGATTTAAGCATTTCCTGGTACCTGTCAGCATCATCCCCAAGATCGATGAGGCTTTCCTCCAGAAATACATATTTCCCCGTGATAGGCATTATCTGCTTTGCAAGCGCTTCTGCCCTGTTCCTGGAGTTGACAAACACGAGAACCTGCCCCCCGTCTTCGATATCTCTGCTTATTATGTCATCCAGGTAGTTCTTCCCGCTGACTTTTTCAAGTTTTCCATCCGTATATTCTATCTCATTTCCGTTGATGACTCCATACCTCAGCGGGACAGGCCTGAAATCGCTGCTGATCAGTTTGCTCCTGAGCCATCTGGCCATGTCCTCTCCATTGGAGATTGTGGCGGATAGCGAGATAATGGTGAGGTCAGGATTGAGGTACATACAGGCGGAGAGCACCATCTCAAGTTTTGGTCCCCGGTCCGGATCGCCTATGAGGTGAGCCTCGTCAGCTATGATAAGCCCGATATCGTAAAGGATGGAGGGGTCGTGCCTTATCATGGAATCCGCTTTCTCTGAGGTGCATACCACAACGTCATAATCCTTTATGAAAGACGGCGAAGAGTCAACATCTCCTACGGCTATGGTAACCCTCATTCCAAGCTTGCGGAGTTTCTTCAGGTCATCAAACTTTTCAGATGCCAGGGACTTGAGAGGAACGATATAGAGGGATTTCAGTCCCGTCTTCTGCTTTTCCATTATTGCTGCATATGCGATTAAGGTCTTTCCAGATGCGGTTGGAACAGTTACCAGGACATTGGTGCCGGCACGAATTGTCTCTATGGCTTCCTGTTGATGCGGGTACAGTTCATGATCGCCACCCGCGATCTCAATGAATTCTTCGGGATATCCAAGTTCACTTACCTTCATCTGCCACTGGAGATTACTGCACACCTAAAATACAATTTCCTTTCTCCTGGCATGTGTGCGTTGGGAGGTCTTGCAATAATTTTTAACCGCCTTGCCATAAATGATACTGTGACGCCAAGGCCATACATAATAATCAACGTTGCCCAGAGCCTCAACGGCATGATTGCCGGAAATGGTGGCAGGAGGGTATCGATCTCATGCGATGAAGACATGAAACGCGTTGATGGTATCAGGAGCTCCGTTGATGCCATAATGGTGGGGGCGAATACAGTGATAAACGACAATCCTTCCCTGACCGTCAGGGGGAAAAATGTGGCCAATCCAAAGAGGATAGTGCTGGACAACAAGCTCAGGGTTCCAGAAAACTCAAACATATTTGACGGCACCGCGGAAACAATTATTTTCACGTCGCAACAGGGCAGGAAAATGCCAAATGCCAGAGTGATGGTGCGCGAAGAGGAGGACCTTGGAGTTGGAAAGGTCATGGCAGACCTGTACGGCATGGGCTTGAAGCGCATTCTTGTTGAGGGGGGAAGAACAGTGATAAATGAGCTTTTATCGGAAAGCCTGTGTGACGAATTCTACATCTACGTGGGGAACATACTGATACGCAATGGACTTCCACTCTTCCAGCCGCAAGGGGACATCAGGGATATAGTTATCGGGAAAACTATTATTGGGAATGGCGTGCTTTACACACTGGACTGTAAGAAGCTGAAGGGTGAATAAAGTGGAAGAAAAAGGATTTTTAAGGCTGCAATGGGCAAGGGAACACATGGATGTCATCTCGCAGATACGTCCCAGGTTCATAAAGGAAAAGCCATTCAAGGGGATCAAGGTGGCGATGGCACTGCACGTGGAGGCAAAAACAGGGATATTTGCCCTGTTGCTTAAGGAAGGGGGAGCATCCATAAACATGGCATCCTGCAACCCCCTCAGTTCGGATGACAGCGTCGTGGCTTCACTTAAAAGTGACTATTCCATGAAAGTCTTCGCAAAGAAGGGTGAGGATGAGAAGGAATATTATGAGAATCTCAACAAGGCACTGGACATCGGACCCGACATAATCGTGGATGATGGAGGGGATCTTGTAAAGCTCGTGCACGGGGACCGCAAGGAATTGCTCCCGCACGTGATCGGCGGGAACGAGGAGACAACAACCGGAGTGGTAAGGCTCAAGGCCATGGAAAAGGACGGGGCATTGAAATTCCCCATGTTTGACGTGAACGATGCACAGATGAAGCACCTCTTTGACAACAGGTACGGTACCGGCCAGAGCACACTTGATGGAATCATGAATGCAACCAATATCCTGATAGCTGGCAAGAAGGTCGTAGTGGCCGGGTACGGATACTGCGGGAAGGGAATAGCGCTAAGGATGAAGGGCATGGGAGCAAGGGTTAGCATTACGGAGATTGACCCTGTCAAGGCAAATGAAGCGCTGATGGAAGGTTTCAGCGTTGAAAGGATGGAGGATGCAATAAAGTCTGCTGACATGGTGGTGACAGCTACTGGGATGAAGGATGTCGTGACATACGATCATATGCTGAACGCAAAGAAAGACGTCATACTGGCAAATTCTGGTCACTTCAACAACGAGATTGCAGTATCAGAACTCGAGAAGAGAAACATGGGCATTGTTCCCGTAAGGGAGAGCGTCAAGAAGTTCCGGCTGGAAAACGGCAACACCGTGAATCTAATCGCGGATGGAAGGCTTGTAAACCTCGCATCCGGCCAGGGGCATCCTGTTGAAATCATGGACCTGAGCTTTGCACTCCAGGCACTTGTAGCCGAGTATCTTGTTTCCAATGGTTCTGCTCTTGAGAAAAAGGTTTATTCCGTTCCGGAGAGCATAGACCGGTATGTGGCAGAGATAAGGTTGCAGGCTCTTGGAATAACACTTGACAAGTTGACCCCTCAGCAGGAGAAATACGCCAACTCATGGGAAGAAGGAACGTAGTTCTTCCCTCAGTTTTTCAATTTCAGTTGATTATATATATTAGTAAGAATTGAGTATCATGGGATTTCTGGATTATTTCAGGCAGCCTGATTTGCTGGTCAATCTTTCGCCAGACGATTTTGAGAGAATGATGAAGGAAGAGGGGACAAAGCCAATAGACGTGCGGACGCAGATGGAATACCGGCACGGCCACATTGAAGGAGTGGAACTCCACCCTCTCGCTTCAATGAAAGAGCTTGTGCCCAAGCTGGATAAGAATTCACACTACCTTCTGGTATGCGCTACCGGCCACCGCAGCAGGGCAGCCTCTGCAATGCTGATCAGGAACGGTGTAACAAAGGTCAGTCACCTTGAGGGTGGCATGCGTGCGTGGCGCGGATCGAGCAAGCCTGTAGTAGCAGAAAAGTGATTCAGCCAGTAAGCAGATGACAATCCGCAGCAATTATTAACGTTTCTCACATTCAAGGAACATGAAAAAAATAATGCTGATCGTTCTGGACGGGCTCGGAGACAGGCCAAACGAGGTCCTTGGGAACATGACTGCGCTGCAGGCAGCTTTCAGGCCAAATCTTAATTTCATTTCAAGGAACGGGATGAACGGGCTTATGCATCCCATTTCTCCCGGAATAAGAGCTGGGTCAGACACGTCGCACCTCTCCCTTATCGGTTACGATCCCGAAAAGGTGTACACCGGAAGGGGACCATTTGAGGCTATGGGCCTTGGAATGGAAGTGAGGGCGGGCGATATAGCATTCAGGGCAAATTTTGCATCCCGCGATGATTCCATGAGAATTCTCGACAGGAGGGCAGGGAGGATAACATCTGGCACCGCAGAACTTGCCAGGGCTCTCAACATGGAGATCGGCGGGGTTGAATTCAGGGTGAAGGAGGGGGTGGAACACAGGGCCGCGATGGTAATGCATGGAGCAGGGCTCTCTCCCAATGTCACCGACTCCGATCCGCACGAGGCGGGAAAAAAAGTTTCAAGCGTCAGTGCCACGAAGCCTGACGGAGAGATCACTGCCTCATTGATAAACAAGTTCCTTGTGGAATCCAGGAAAATACTTGATGAGAGCGATGTGAACCACGATCGCATAAGGGAGGGCCTTCCCCCGGCGAATGAGTTGCTGCTAAGGGGTGCCGGCATTGCCCCGAAACTGGAACCGTTCAGCGATCGATACAACATGAAGGGGGCGTGTGTAGTGGGGATACCGATGATCTCAGGTATATGCAGCCTCGCCGGAATCACTCCCCTCAGCGTTGCGGGAGTTACGGGAAGGGTTGATACGGATTACCGGGGCAAGATAAAGGGTGCAATGGAGGCACTGAAGACATATGATTACGTGCTCGTGAACGTAAAGGCACCCGATATAGCAGGTCATGACGGTGACCCGATACTCAAGAGGGATGTTATAGAGAAAATTGATGACGCTGTCGGACAGTTGATTCCCCTGGCTGAAGATACAGTGATATGCATAACGGGTGATCACAGTACTCCATGCTCCATGAAGGATCACTCCGGGGATCCGGTTCCCATAGTGTTCTACTCAAATGGCATTATAAGGGACAGCACCACACAATTTGACGAGATAAGCGCACAGCAGTCAGCGCTGAGGTTAAAAAGCGGCGACGTCATGCAGTATTTGCTGCAGCTATCCGAAAGATCAGAAAAGTATGGGGCATGAACTGGAAAATTATCCCGTTTCCATGGGATATCTTTAAATATGAAATTGTTGTGTCATGTCTGACGTAGTATGACAGGATGGAAGCGTTCAATATTTGAGGAAATAGCTGAAAAAATCAGGGTCAAGAGCATTTTCCGCCTGGAAAAGAAAAAACAGACAAGGGCTTCACTTAATTATTCACAGTCGAAGGGGATTATGTACGCCCTCATATTTTCAATGCTGCTCTGGTGGATACCAATAGCAGGCCCGGGAATTGCCGGGTACATGTCCGGCAGGAAATCCGGATCCATAGGCAAGTCCCTTATGTCTGCTCTGGTTGCAGACGCGCTCATAACCTTCGCAATGGTATCACTGGCACCATTCACATCGGGGCCATTCGGAGTTATGTCTTCATACCTTCGTAGCGGCATAGTTACTGTCTCAGGGTCGTCAATTTTCGTCGTATCCAACTTCGCAACAGACCTGAACACATACTATGGATTCGTCAAGACCATAGCAGTGGTTCTGCCAAGCGCAATCCTTACGCTCACCATATTCAGCTACGTAGGCGGATTTGTGTCGACAATGAAGCTCTCCGAGGAAAACTTCAACTACAGCTTCGTTAAGAACGAGGCAGGCACATCGTCATGGCGTAAACCAAAGGTGGAACTCCAGGACAAGGCCATAACGCCATTCACCGGCGACAGAAGAGACGACGATTCTGCAATAGGATGGTCAAGAACAGACTGACCTTCCCCTTTCTCAGCCTTCAGCGTTCCTCGAATTTCATCATCCTTCCGTCAGAATAGGTCCTGAAATAAAAGTTGAAAGTATCCTTCCCGGACTTGGCTGTGCATTGCCTCCCCGTGGAGAAATTCCCGTCAAGGTCAACGTGGTCGATGTTCTTCCACCCCTTCCTCTTTTTCACCTCTGATACCATGTTCTCGAATATGTCAGCGCATATGTCGCAGCAGAAGAACATCCTGTCGCCGTCAATTTCCCTGTAGTATTCTCCCCAGGTCGCGTCGCATAGGGCGCATCCGTTCCTGTTATTTGTTTCCAAGCATAACACCTCTTTCCAGCCTTGCCTCAAGATAATCGCTGAAGGCTCCGGCTGATCGCAAGTAAGCGTACTGTATCTCCTCAACATCTCCATTCCCTGCGTGCCTTTCAACCAGGTCTAGTGCCACGTAGGAGTGGGAAACATCAGCTTCATATCCCTCCCTCAGGAACGCCTTGACCTCCTTAGGAACCCTGCTATCGGACAGAATAGATGGATTGAAGTATGGGTACCTGGCTCCATACCTTGAAAGATCACGGTTTGCAATGAGTTCGAGGGAATGCATGGCTGCCATGGTTGATATCCAGCTTCCAGAGGCGGCAAGGTCATTCCATATCTTTACGGCTTCCGCCGTCTGCCACAGGGGTTTTTCAGATATGATGGAATTTCTGTCGAGTCCCAGGGATTCCCCCATCCTGATCAGAAGCTCATGGTGCGACGGTTCCGAGTCACCGTAACCGTGCAGTTCTGTCATTATGTTCTCCAGTTCATAGGATTGGACATCCTCCAATTCCGTCTTTGCCATGACGTACGAGCATGACCTGATCCACTGCTTCAGGAAGTGGTGGTGCTCGACCACGTAACCCCTGATAACTTCAGGGTCGTATTGCTGCATAGCGAGTATGAAGGGATGCGGGTTGTCTCCCCTGAATCTTCTCACAAAATCGTTAATTATCCACTTCCCAATTCCTCCAGAAATATGGTAGAAGTTCGTCAGGGAAACTGAAAGATCATCCGTCTTCATGCGATTCTTGGATATATTCCTGTTAAGCCATGAAACGTGCCGGAAATCGCTTGACCTGGATTGATCAACAAAGTGATCGGCAAGCAGGCGGTGGTTTCCGCTGTCAAATTTCAAGCCGCAAACCGGGCAGAACGTCATTATATTACTAGTGAAATTCAATAGATATAGGTTTTGTCACTTTCCCGTGTCAATACCTTGGGGAGTTATCTCTGAGGGATACATCTAAACATAGGTTGATCGGCGCGGACATTGCATTGGTGTTGATGGAAATTGAAAGCTGTGAATAATTATTATACTGCCCAACATTTTCTCAACCATGATAGATGTCAAGCTCCTGAGGGAGAAGCCTGAGATATTCTATGATTCCTGCAAGAAACGCTTCTTTGATACGTCAGTTCTTGACCGGTTCTTCACGCTTGATGAGGCGTGGAGGGAAAAGCTGAGGGAGATCAACGACCTGAAACATGAGAAGAACAGCCTTACCGAAGTAATAGCCAGGAACGTAAAGTCCGGATCTGATGTTGAGAAGGAAAAGGGGATGGTCAAGGCACTGAACGATCGCATTGGCAGCCTCGAGGAAGCCCAGAAAAAAATTTCAGACGAGAGGGATGGCACGCTTCGGCTCATACCCAACCTGCTCCATGACGATGTTCCCGTTTGCAGGGGTGACGAGAATAACCAGCTGGTCAGGTATACCGGGCATGCCAGGGTCTTCCGCGATGACAGGGATACATTCCTCAGGGATTCGGGGAACTCCGGTGATTACGAGCTTCTTGACGAGAGGCCAGTAAGCCATGTTGACATGATAAAGGATCTTGACCTCGTTGATCTGGACAGGGCAGGGAAAATATCCGGAGCAAGGTTCTTCTTCATAAAGAACAGGCTCTTCAAGATCGAGCAGGCCCTCATCAATTACGCAACAGACTTCCTTGCAGAGAGGGGGTTCACCGTGATTGAGCCGCCGCTGATGATCAACTATGAGTCCATGGCGGGAGCGACGGACATAGAGACGTTCAAGGACTCGCTTTACAAGATCGAAGGCGAGGACCTTTACCTAATTTCAACATCAGAGCATGCAATAGCTGCAATGCTGAAGGATGAAACCCTTGAGGAGGGCGAGCTGCCGGAAAGGGTAGCGGGAGCTTCACAGTGTTTCAGGCGGGAGGCGGGCGCTCATGGAAAGGATACAAAGGGCATATTCAGGGTGCACCAGTTCAACAAGGTGGAGCAGTTCATATTCTGCAAACCAGAGGATTCATGGGATTATTTTGCCGAGATCGTTGCCAACAGCGAGAAAATATACCAGAGCCTGGGGATTCCGTACAGGATAGTCAACGTCTGTTCCGGAGAGCTTGGATATCTAGCAGAGAAAAAATACGACATGGAAGCATGGTTCCCATCGCAGGGAAAGTTCAGGGAGATTGTTTCCATATCCAACGACACGGATTACCAGGCAAGGTCCCTAGGGATAAAGTACAGGACCAAGGACGGAAACAGGTATGTTCACACACTTAACGGCACGGCAATAGCCACGAAGAGAATACTGGTGGCAATTATGGAGAATTTCCAGTATGATGGAGGCAGATCCTTCAAGGTGCCGGACGTGCTTGTACCCTACACCGGATTTGACACCGTCAGCAGGGAAGAATGAGTCGAATATCTAACCTCATTTTTTCTTGAGTGATATCCTCACCCTATGGCTTCTTGGAAATTCCCTGTCGCCAAGTTCTGCAATTAATTTTGGCAAGGCTTCCTTGCTGCAATTAAATGTCCTCTGATCGAATCCATTTTCAGAAACCTCGACCGTTCCTTCCACAGGCATCCTAAGTGTGATTGACCGATCCTTCTTGAAGCTCAGTATCCTTATCTCCACCGGTGGTTCGTCCCTTGCCAGAATACTGGATACAATATGAACAATGTCCCTTGCAGATGCAATCATTTCTCCATGCTATGTTGGTTCTGTATAAAAGTTCCCGGATTATGGCGTGAGGATGCCTGGCATCCTGCCAGCATAACGCAGGAAAGGAAAAATTTGATTCCCTGTGTTGCATTACCAATACAACACAAATGGGAATATCATCACGTGTCGGGGACCTTGTCGGTCAGATATACGAAAAAGCGCTTATGAACGAGATAAGCCAGAATAAAGTGCCCAATCATATAGGCATTATAACAGACGGCAACAGGCGGTACGCAATGGCTCTCGGGATAAGCACGGACGAAGGCCATGTAGCGGGCAAGAACAAGCTCGAGGATGTGCTTGACTGGTGCAGGGAGATCGGAATAAAGGTCGTGACAGTTTACGCATTCTCCACGGAGAACTTCAGGCGGGACAAGAAGGAGATAAACTTCCTCTTCAAGTTGATAAACCAGAGCCTCATAGACCTGATGAATGACGAAAGGGTAAAAAAATTTCACATAGGCGTAAAGGTCATAGGCGAGAAGATAAATCTGCCGGATTTCCTGGTCGACACAATCAGGGAAGTGGAGGAGGCCACTTCCGCAAACAGGGATTTTCGCCTCAACCTTGCAGTAGGGTATGGTGGCAGGGAGGAGATAATCAACGCAGTCAGGAAGATACTGAAGGACGGAATGGAAGGGAAGATAACCCCCGCGGATATTTCTGAGGCAAAATTCAGGGAATACCTTTATGACGGGAACATTCCAGATCCTGACCTCATACTCCGTACAAGCGGGGAGGAAAGGGTGTCCAACTTCCTGATCTGGCAGAGTGCGTACTCGGAACTCTATTTCACTGATGTTTACTGGCCTGAGTTCAGGAAAGTTGATTTCCTGAGGGCAATCAAGTCATACCAGATGAGGAAGAGGAGGTTCGGTGAATAGTTGTATCTTGCCTTTGACGATACGGACTCACGCAGTGGTATGTGCACTACATATCTAATGGCAAAATTCCTTCAGGAAACAGGTTTCGCCGTGCATGGCTTTCCCAGGCTCGTAAGGCTCAATCCCAACATCAGCTACAAGACAAGGGGAAATGGTGCCTTGTGCGTTCAGCTTGGCATCCACGGTTCGGGCGCAAGGATTGCCATAGGGTCGTTCAACGGGCACTCCATATATTCCTATGAAAACGTGGAGGAAATCCCGGATTCGTGCGTACTGATGAAGGAAGCCGTAGCACTCGTGCAGGAATACGCCGAGCTCGATGAGGATAACACAAACCCTGGAGTTGTGGTCATGGAGTCCCCGCTTTCCTCAGATTTTTACTCCAAAGCGCTTTCCGGGGAGATCACGATTGAAGAGGCTGAAATGAAACTCCGTGGCGCAGGTGCAAATTTCGTGAAAATAAAGAATGGAAGGGGGATTATCGGGTCAGCCGCCGCAATATCCTGGCCCATGGATTCTGTAACATACGAATGCATTGCATACAGGTACCCCCGGGGAGAACCAATCAGCCACGAAAGAAAGATAGAAATCGCGGAATTTGCGAATACATTTCACGGCACCTTCAACAACCTTGACAGGGATAATGATTATGCCGCAATATTCCCAAAGGAGAGGACACCGGTAATCTATGGCCTCCGGTCCCGCTTCCACGAGGGCCTGATAAACTTTTCAAATGAACTTGATGAGGCCTTTGGCATTTTACCGGAATCAAAGATACTCTATGTTACAAACCAGGGGACAGATGATCACATTGTGGCAGATCCCCAGTCAATCAGGGAACTTGGATCGTACAGCGTGCAGGGGAGAATAATGGAAAATCCCAGGGTGATCCAGGGAGGACATTACTTTTCCACGTTGCTTTATATGGGTTCAGGAATCCGCATAGCCGCGTTTGAACCCACAAAGTCCTTTCGCAGGATTTTCTCTTCCCTGCGTATTGGAGACGTGGTTCGCGTCTACGGCTCGTACGTGAATGGATCTCTGCACGTGGAGAAAATGCAGGTTCTGGATCTATCCAGGGAGTTCATAAGATACCCGCCCCTGTGTTCCAGATGCGGAAAGAGGATGCAGACCAAAGGAAGGAATGATTTTCGCTGCCATTCATGCGGGTCGAAGGCCACGCACCCGGACTACGTGGAGATTGAACGAAAGCTATCCGTGGGGCTCTATGACGTTCCGGTTATGTCCAGACGGCATCTCTCCAGGCCATTTGACATTGAAACGGAGAGAACGGTGTACCAATGATATGCATCACCGGAATACCTGGAACTGGAAAAAGCACCCTTTGCCTCAACCTAAACAGGAATGCTGCCACATGCAGGTCTGCCAATGATGAAGCGCAGAGGCTTGACTGTGTCTCCGGCGATGTTGTCGACATTGGCAGGCTGCGAGCGGCAATCAATGGAGTCAGCATAATTGAGGGCCATTATACTCACCTTCTCGATTGTGAATGTGCAATTATATTGACCGCATCAGAGGAAACCATCAGAAAAAGGCTGCTTGATAGGGGATACAGCCGAGAGAAGGTCGAGGAAAATATTGGTGCAATGCTCTCGGACAGCATCTACTATGAGGCACTCGACAGGTTGCCTGCAGGAAGGATATTCAAGGTAAGCACAGACGGCGAGAACGAAGGTGCTGTGCTTGCGCGGGTCATGGAAATTATTTCGCTGGTCAGGGGAAATAATAAATCTTGATTGCGGTTAATCCCTCATGGTTCTTGACTCAATGCGTTCGAAGGTCGACCCGATGCTTCTCCCCCTTGCATTGAGATTCAAGAGATTCAGCCCTGATTTCATCTCCTATCTTGCCATAATCTTCGCTGCTCTTACCGGTATATTTTATTATCTCTCGCTGCCATATTTCCTCCTCGGTGCCTTTATTGCACTGGTTCTGTCATCACTGTTCGATGCACTGGACGGAAGGGTGGCTAGGCTGCAGAAAATTTCCTCAAAGAGAGGAGACCTCCTCGACCACGTGTTCGACAGGTACGCCGATATATTCATAATTCTGGGGATAACCTTCTCGATATACGGAAATGTCGCAATAGGTCTCGCTGCAATTATCGGGGTAATGCTCACCAGCTACATGGGAACGCAATCCCAGGCACTCGGTCTAAGGAGAAACTATTCTGGCATACTTGGCAGGGCTGACAGGCTTGTCTTCATGCTTGTTGCAATTATACTGCAGATAATAATCACCGGATCGATCCTGGTTTATGGCATAAAAATAGACGTATCAACCATACTGCTCCTGTGGTTTGCAATAGGCGGGAACATAACTGCGCTAATGCGGTTCAGGGATGCGTACGTGGCACTTTCATGAACTTGCGGCCTTTACAAGTTCCACAAACTCATCTTCCATTTCAGTCGCAGTCTCGAGCTTTTTTGCCTCTGCATAGACGCGTACTATGGGCTCGGTTCCCGAAGGCCTTATGAGAACCCAGCCACTGTCACGGATTATCCTTATGCCATCCATCAGGTCAGTGACCTCATGCTCCAGCTCCTCGAGCAAGACGGTCCGAACTTCCTTCCATGGTTTCCTGAGTTCAACACTCCTCTTGACAAGTGCATACTGTGGTATGCTCCTTATGAGTTCTGACGGTGTTTTTCCGGTCTTGGCCATGAGTTCCAGGAATAGTGCAACTGCCATGGCACCGTCCCTGCAATACTGATGCGGGCCGTATATGATCCCTCCATTCTCCTCCCCTCCAACCTTGGCGCCATTTTCTATCATGGTCCTGGAAACGATGGGTGCTCCGACTTTTGTCCTGATAAGCTTCGCTCCCGCCATTCTGCATACATCTGTTATGGAATCCGAGCTGCTTATCGGGGTCACCACAACATCCCCCTCTCCTGCAACGTTCTTTGTAATAAGGGCAAGCGTCTTGTCCCCGTCGATGAACTCTCCATATTCGTCAAACACGACTGTTCTGTCGGCATCACCATCGTGCGCAAAGCCAGCCATGAATCCTCCAGACTTCATCAGGGATGCCAGGGCAGATAGATTTTCGGGTTTCGGTTCCGACTGCCTGGCGCTGAAGGTTCCGTCAGGGTTTGCGTTGAGCGTTACGACCGAACAGCCCAGGATCCTCAGCAGCATCGGTGTGCTGGAAAAAGCAGCACCATTTCCAGTATCCACAATAATCCTGTAATGCTTCTCCCTGATCAGGCTGGAATCAACCATGGAGGCAACTCCCTGTACATATTCCTCAACCGCTCCAGAATATCTCCTGTATGTTCCAATGGACTCCCAACCTGCCCTCATGAAATCCTCTTCATAGAATATCTTCTCTATTCCCTCCTCGTCGGAACGCGGCATTTCCGTGCCATCCCTGTGGATACACTTTATGCCGTTGAACTGTGGAGGATTATGGGAAGCAGTGATTATCACGCCTGGCTTGCTGTTTCTCCTGCAGAAATACTGGAGAGCGGGAGTCGGCAGCACGCCAAGATCCACAACCTTTGTGCCCGTGGACAATATGCCGGCGACAACCGCGGAAAGAATCATGTCACCGCTGATCCTTGTATCCTTTCCCACTACGATTTCGCCAGTTTGCATGTATGAACCGATGGCTTTACCAACGTTCTCGCAGAACTCAACGTTGAGGTCATCGTTAGGGATGCCGCGTATTCCATTTGTTCCAAACAGTCTTGGCCCTTCCTCTATCCTGGACATATGAATGAATATCCTCAGAGACGTAATAAATATTTCAAGGCGTTTTGCTGAACTGTAGATTTCAATCAGCGCCCGTCGCAGAAATGGAAGGTTTATCTCCATCCACGTCATAGATAAACATGGGAAAACTCACCGGATACATTCTTGGTGTTTCTGCCGCGCTGCTGGTATCGTATTACATTCTCATGGTATATTATACGCCTCTTTTGGACTGGCTCGGTCCCTATTTCGGTGCTCCGCTTGCG
Organism: Thermoplasmatota archaeon; assembly: GCA_023484805.1. GTDB lineage: Archaea > Thermoplasmatota > Thermoplasmata > Thermoplasmatales > Thermoplasmataceae > B-DKE. Next base: position 26,324 of record JAMDAM010000023.1, read on the forward strand.
TTCATTCTGCCCATCATCTTCCTGCTGATGGGAAACCCCATTGAATATCCGATAATAATAGCTTCATGGATCATCATCGCATTTTTCGTTGCTGCGGGGGCAAGAAGGGGAGGCAGATCCGCCGGGACTGCGTTCACTGTTTACCTGTCCATCCTTGGATTCCTTGGAGTATCTGCCCTCTCCCTGCTGTTCAGCGCGCACATCCTGTCTGGTGGATCGTCACCCTCGCTCTCTTCGCTTTCCTCGCTGACAGGAATCCTCTCAACTCCGCCATCCGGAACAAACCTGTATACAATTGAAAACGAGCCGCTGGTTGGCAACATAGTCGGGATATTCTCATCATACGCCAGCGTATTCGGTGGGACCTCTTCCTCTGCGTCAGGAAGTCCAAGCACTTCGCAGATCATCTCATCACTGGAAAGCAATTTCCTGGTATACCTGATCATAAACCTCGTTATTTTCCTGGTAGCATCCTATATTTTCGGCAGGCTATTTCACAGGATGGTGCGGCCGAGGAAAGGGAAGCCGTCTGGAGTAGTAGCGGCGCTGGTGGTTATTGCCGTTGTCGCGGGCGGTTTTGCCGTCTTGGCCGATTTCTCCCAGCACAGTTCCACCATTCCCTTTTACCCTTCAGTCACCGGCCAGGCAGCCTCAGCCTCTTCAGTCCAGTACGCCAATTCATCTGGAATGGCGCAGTTTTCACCATCAACCGTAGCCTCAGCTATAAAAGGTTTCACCCCATCAGGAACGGGTTCTGGGATAAACTCCACATATTTCGCCGCTGGTATCGTAGGCAGATACGGGGATGTGTATAACCTGTACGCAATGGCTGGCGTTGTGGGGAATGCTGCTAGTTCCCAGTGGTATGGATCAAACGCCGCCGGCGCCTCTGAGTTTACCTTGGTGATATATACCTACAACCTCACCCAGATAGCCGACGCCCTGTCCAAGGATCAGATTATCAATGGAACGGGAATCCTTGGTTCATCCGCAATTGGGAACTTGCTCAACATCGTTCCGCAGGTCATCGTGATCGAAGGCTACAACGGCAGCACTTTACAGTATGGCAGTACAGCAGCCCAGAATGCCAACAACATTATATCTCTTTCAGGCGGGACAGGAACAAAGCTGCTCATCAGCCTCAACCTGAGCTCTAGCAGTGCATTTCCGGGATTCTCAGGATCGATTTACATATTCTCAGGTGCCATGGCATGGCCGGGTAGCTTGTGGCAGGTAATCTCACCGGTAACAGGTGCAATGAACCAGTCCGGTCCGCTCGTGATGTTCGAGGATGGGTTGAAGTCCGGGTATCTCATACCCGGGAACGGGACTGGAAGCGTACAGGCGTCCATAACAGTCGCAGGCATCATTAACCCGTCAATGTTCAACTCCACCCTATTAAAGGATCTGGGAGTTGCGGGCACAAACGCATCCATTTCCGCAGACAGGATTGCAATAGCAGGAGGCGTCTTCTACAAGGCAGGCGTATTCCATTCATCTTCAACCCAGCAGACAATATACTATTCCACTCTCTTCAATTATTACCATCCCATCAAGTTTGAATCTTCGGCCACATTTTATCTTATGGCCATAGGCTACCCGGTATCCACAACATCCAGCCAGGGGAGCGGACCTGCCTACAACTACACCACCTACGTATCAAGCAGCAATTACAGCAGCAGCTACAATTTCAACGGAAAGAATACTCCAATTCCTGTAAGCTATGGATATTCCATGAATCCCGCAAACAAGACATTCACCACTGACACTGTATTTCCAGCAAACCTGAGCATTTCAACCACAGCATCAGGGTCGGGCGGTGTGTATAAGATAAGCACCACCGTGGTGAACAACGACAACGATACACTGACAGGACTGATCATCAGCGACAATGGCACGGTTGCCACGTATTCCGGTTACCTAACTGTAATTGGAGGGAATAACACCTTCATAACAAAGCCAATACTTTATAAGGGCAGCACAGTCACGTTCTCATTCAACGTCTCTGTTCGTAACTTCGGGGTATTCACTCTTCAGGGCGCAAACGTAAGCTATACATCCATTGGGCAGAGATTCAATGTCACTGGAACTCCAGGAAAACTTGCGGTTCCTCCCCCCTCTTTCCTCAGTTCCGTTGTGGCGGTTGAGTATGGTGCAATTTCTGGCGCAGGTGCTGCTTCTCCTTTGAGCTTTTTAACTGTGCAGATTA
>JAMDAM010000037.1 GCA_023484805.1 Thermoplasmatota archaeon
CTAGTCAAGCTTCCTGCTGATTTGTTCGAGAGTTCTTGTTCTTCCCCCTTCATGCCTTCAAGTCATCGAGCAATTCCCCTCATCATTTCCGGATGAGAAAGAATCTCGAAAGTTTCAATAAGCGATTCCTTGCTGGCAACGTCTGGGGAATATAAATTTATCAGCCTTGAAATCAGGTCATTGTAAGATTCTCTTGGGTGAATCTTTAAGTTCGTTGTCAATCTGAACTGTTGTTACCATGGGTAGCAATACTTATTAAATGTTATGCAGAATACAAACTTTGCGTATTAAATTGGAGTCTGTTACCGCCATTCTCTCTTTTCCACAAATTTATTGCCGCAGTAATAAGAGTTACCATTCCAATATACATTCCAATGATATGATCTTGTTTACTGTATATAACAGCATGAGTTTTTTCCTACCCTTCCGGATGATTGCCCAATAAAACCATTCTTGATTTCTGCCCCTTTGATTCATTAATATTAGGCATTGAACACTTGCAATCCATCGTTATTACGTGACCTGTTGGCCGGTGAGGCACGTGGTAAAGCTTTGCCCTTGTAATATGGTGTTTCCATTGACCGCCGAAAAAACTACCTCATGGCCATAGTTTTTGCAAATACCAAATTTTAAACTTACCATTTATTAATTGTATGAGAATATCCAAAGGGTCTGATGCTTACAGATGGTTGGATTAATTGCATAGTGGTTTCTTGTGTCCATGTATTCCCATAAAAGGTTAATCAAAACCCATTGATCTATTGGTTTTTACTCAATCAATTTTTATCACTGATATGTATTTAAAATATCTCAATTTACAGATAGTTATCAGTGATACCTTAATAAAGTATCACTAAATACAGATACAAGATGGATGAAAATTTAGATCTAATCAACCAGTTTGTACTTGAGAAACTCGGGATTTCTCAAGATTCAAAAATAAAATGGTTGTATCCAATATCGATTGGAGAGAGGGAATTACTAATTGATTTAGCAATTGAGTCCAAGGACACTATGACGCTTGTTGAAGTAAGGCATAGAATAAATGAGGACACCATATATAGAATGTATGCCTATTCAAATCTGATAGATAAAAAAATGGTAGGCAGAAAAAATATAAGAATGGTCTGTGCTGGAAAATCATTGAAGTATAGCACTCAAGAACTTGCTAGTAGACTTGGTGTAGAAATTTTGCTTATTCCTCCAAAATTATATCAGTACCTTCCAAATGAAGCAAAAACATCCGAGGTGAGTGCTCCTTTCGAACACATAAAAGCGAGCCCATCAAGTCTTACTTCCGAAAAGGCATGGAAAATTGTCTGTTTTTTACTGACCGAGAAACCATACAACATACTTTCTATTTCTAAGAAAACCGGTGTCTCATATGGCTGGACGAACAGTATAATTCATAAACTTGAAAAAACTGGAATGATAACTTCAGATTACGGTTTAAGAATCAAAGATATTGACAAACTTTTCAATGTGGTATCGTGGGAAAGACCCCTTGAGAGTCTGCTCTTAAAGACCATAAATACTAATTTTAAGACAGCAACCCAGTGCATAAATGAAGTCGCCATCAATCTCAACAGACTTGGAATTGATTATGCGTTCACGGCCCATTCGTCTGCTGTTTCATATGGTTCATCCATAATGAGAGAAGATACGGCATACATCTACATCCCAGATCCATCCGACAGAGGGGCGATTAGGTCATTTTCTGAGAGAGAAGCTGGTGGATGTAGATTAAAGGTATATGTGCCAGAAAGAGACGTCGTGAAATCTTCGACCATGTTTAATGGCATTCGAATTGTTGACGTGTGCCAGAACATACTGGACCTTGCAGGATTAGGGATGGATGGAAGGATTGCCGCAAAGGATCTGGTGAATAAAATTGGTAAATAAAGAAAGTAACAAGTCCACTCTGGCAAAGGATTCATTCGACGAGCTCAGATACATTTTTGACTGGAGCGTAGCTAACAGAGATTATACGCCAAGTGATGTCATTCTTATAGGTGGCTGGGCAGTCCACTCATTTAATCCTTGGAAATATTCACTCGATATCGACTTGATTGCAACTGGTCGTTTCAAACGTCTGTTAACGAAACACCTATATTCAACTCGTGCTTACAGCAAAGAAAGGGATTCCGCAGGAAACACATTATTTTTAAAGAGATTGGAGTCCGGTGACATTTATCTTGACTTTCTACCAAAAAAAGATCAGTTCCACGGAACTGGCAAATTACTCGATTTGACGAAAATACAATACCAGACTGTTTCCAAAAAGATTTCCTATTCCTCTGAGCCTGAGTTCCAGGTGATTGTTCCAGACATTTCATTCCTACTCTTGCTTAAGTTAAAAGCGGCATGGGACAGACACTACGATTTATCGCTTGAACCCACTATTGGCAATTCTCACTTAAGAGAGAAATTTGCCAAGGATTGTGGTGATATCATTGCGTTACTTCAGAGTGACGAGTTTCGGTTTGCCAGAATTGATTGGTTTTCTTCAATCATGTCCAGATTTGATTTCTTGCTAGATTTCTTGAAGCAGGGAAAAATAGGAAAAAATTCAACCTTTGACAGTGTTTCTCATAAGGAAGGAAATGCACTAATAAATAAGCTGTTGTCTCTTATTTGATGGAACATTAAATTTAGTGCCCCTTATGATTATCAGGGAATATCTCTAAAAGTATTCGCTCAAAACTTTAATCAAATCCCAACCGGTCCATTTTGCGAACTTCGTTTGTATCGAATTTGTCGCATATTTCTGGATTTTCATCTATTGTTTGTCTTTGGATTCTAACCGGAGAGTATAGCCATAGTACTCCCGTTCTCTCCTGATCAGACCATTTTCAAACTCAAATACATCAACTGATCTTCTTGAGAGGAGTTCAAGCTCTGCTATCACAACTCATCTTTCTGGGTTTGAAACCATGTTAAAAACCTTGAACTTTTAAGGTCGTCCCGATAAGCTCTGATCATCGTCTTCACATAATCCTCTTTTCCAATCACAACTTTTCGCTTAGGAGGACCGTAAGAAATCCACTCCACGTTTTGTGAGAGAAGCGTCTCGTATAGGTTCCAGTCCCGATTGTTCTCTGCATCGAAGAACTTTATGAGTTTCTCTTCAAGTTCATTTTTCTGTGTCATCTTTACACGCTTGACCAAGCATTGCTGCTTGCGTCAGAGTTCCTTAAGGAAATCTCTAACATTTCTCACCTTTCCGTCCTCGATGTCCAGATCGCTCTCACTGATTTGGATCATTACGTGTTTATTCAGAAGTGTTTCCATGGTGGCATTCAAACTCTTGATAAAAGAACTAGGAGAGCAATGAACTGACTTACAAATCATAAACGTTCCTCCTATGGCCTATTCTTAACACCAGAATTATCAGTTTTTCCTTGTCAATGTCTAAGATCATCCTGTAGTTTCCCACCCTAAGCCTGTATCCTTCGTCGCCAACGAGTTTCTTGACATAAGCATCAGGTCTTATTCTTATCCGCTCAAGTGTTGAGATTATTCTCTGCCCGATTTCCTTATCAAATTTTCTCAATTGCTTGATGGCAAGATCAGAAAATATTACCTGATAGGTCAAAAGCCCAGTTCCTTCTTTACCTCTTCCAAGGTATGGTACTTTCCTTCCTTGATCTCCTGGCGAGCCTGAGCAAGTTCTTTCCTTGTTTCTTCGTCAAGTTCGTGTGAGTCTTCCATAAGATCCCAGATAACCTCTTCGTAGGTCTCTTTGCTATACAACTTACGTCTTGACAATTCCTTCTGTAACTTCTCACTCACTTGTATCGTCGTAGGCATTATGAATCACTATATTATACTATAATGCACCACAGTATTTATCACTTATGCCCCAAAGCTGAGCCCGTCTTGGAACCACTATATTTATGCTTCTCTGTATTCCCTTGAAACATTAATCAATCCCGACCAGCCTATTCGTCAAAGTGTATCTCAATAACTTGAATACCAAACTTTTTTGCATTTACTATTGTAGTTTTTTATCAAAGGAGCTAAAGGTACATTTTTAGAATATGCGTCATACGTTATTATCCAGTCAATGAAACTCCCAACTCGCACCATGAATCTCTGTTAGTTAGTTTCTGGTTTTATGAGTGAAGTTCACGCACGTGCAGGAACGAATCCCTCGGCGAATACCGTTCATTCAATTTTTCGATACCTATGTTCTCCTGTAAAGCTCGCGTTCTATGTCTGAAAGATCCATAAGAATCACATCACTAATTGGCTCTGGCGGTGTCAATTTGAATCGTTCTTAGAAAAAATAGCATACGTATATTTCTTTCCGGGGTACTGCTTTCTCAGTGTTTCCGACTTTGTCCTTAAGGCGTCAACCACACTTATGGGAACGGGGCTGTTTGCCCACTTGCATTCAGCGAAAAGCAATTCTACTCGTGTTTCGGAATATGCAACGATATCTATCTCCTCTACGTCTCTGCCCTTTTTGTTTGACCCATTCCTCCCCCACCACCTGGAAACCGTATCAAATGATCTGCCCAGTATACCTTCCAATATGCGCTCCTTCATGAGGTTCTCAAACTACTCACCAGCAAAAGTGGAAAAATCATCCACTATGATCTTAAGAATCTCTTCATTGCGAGAATTCTCAATCTCGCTCTTGTGGGCAATACGTACCTGAACCAGAACTTCAGATACGGGTCGGATATCCAGTATAATCTTCTCTTAAATTTCTCAGAAGCCCCGAAAGGCTTCTCCGGAATAATTAAGCCCAGTGACATGAGCACGTCCAGGTATTTTGATACCATGCTCTTGTCCAGGCGGGAATAGGCGCACATCCCCCCCAATGTATGATTTCCGTATGAAATTGATCTGAGAATCAGCATGTAATTCCCGGGTTCCCTGAATTTAGTTCTGAGAAGAAAATCCGCCTCCTCGTAGAGGGGCGATCCTTTTGAAATGATACTTTTTGAAACATTTTCCCAGAATCCTGTATCAGGATCAAGTTTCAGGAGGTAATCTGGTATGCCGCCAAATACAAAGTATGTATTGCATAAATCTTCGAACTCATAATTCACGAATTCGAACAAGTATCTGAACTTCAGTGGTCGTAACTGCAATTGGCCCGTTCTTCTGCCGTAAAGAGGGCTCCTGTAAGAAAGCACCTCATTTTCCATCATGCTGATAGAAGATCCTGAAAGAATCAGCATTACATTCTTCTCCCTAAGTACGGTGTCATATACCTTCTGGAATACCGACGGGATTGCCCTGTTAGCCTCTATGAGATATGGGAATTCATCTATTGCAATTATGATCTTTGATCCACGCGCTTTCGCTTGAAATGAACTGCTCGAAGTCAGAACAGTGAAAAGAGAGTGCCAGTTGTCTAAATTAGCCGTAAGGATGCCTTCATCACCCAGGAACTTTGACATGATGGCTTTGAAGCTGTTTATGTTCTCCCTGTCCCCCTCTGCGGATGCAAGAAAATAAACATACCTGGTGCCTAGGAACTTGCTGATCAATTCGGTCTTCCCAACCCTTCTCCTGCCATAAAGGATGAATAGCGAGGTCCCTTTCGCAGACATGGCACTTTCCAGGATTTTCATTTCTTCAATCCTGTCTACAAACTTATGTTGAGACATAAGTATTATACTTTCGTCACAACTAATATTTATACAAATATCGGCGTGATTTACTGAGCTAAATATCCAAGACATTTACCATTATAATATTTCATATAATTCACACCTGAAACGGTAAGGCACTCTCCTGAAGAGTAAGACGGTTAAGATGGACTGTTCGCAAAAACACATTGGTTCCAGCGGCATGCTTTCCGTGAGGAAAGTGGATAAATGCATCAAGCCTCCTGCTGAAATCAGGCTGCCAAGGCGTAAAATAGTCAATGGCCCTCTGAGGTTCGCAACAAAAGTCAACCAGCCAATCGTTGCGGTTCGATGAACCCATGCCTACGGGCGTGAGGGAGACCAGCAGCAGTGATGTGATGATATAATGATATCCGCCGGGGTGGCTCCCAGTACTTTTTGTGTAGAACGTTCTACCCAAAAATGAGTAATTACTCAAAGCTTTAATATAAAGTTACAATTCCTCGCTGTGTTTGAGGACCTTAACAACAGCCCCCTGAGAGCATTTCATTTCAGAAATATCATTGTAAATGGAGTCGGTGTGTTTTCCGACTCGTACAACCTTTATGCATTTTCACTGGTATACTATACCGCAGCACAGTTCCTGGATCTAGATAGCGTTCAGAAATCACTGGTAACTGCGTCAGCATTCTATGGAGCAGCATTGGGTGCATTATTGTTTGGCGTGGTAGCTGATAGGATAGGAAGGAAGCCCATGTATGGCATAGACCTTGCCCTGATCTTTGTCGGATCCATTGCACAGCTGTTTATATACAATTTTCCAACGCTCTTCCTTTCAAGGTTCGCCATGGGATTCGGCATTGGTGGAGATTATGTGATGTCTCCCGTAATAATGGCTGAAAACTCAAACTCAAGGGATAGGGGAAAACTCATGGCGGCAACGTTTTCTATAATGTACCTTCTTGGGGCGACAATGGCTGCCTTTGTATTGCAGGTGGCAGGACCCCTATTACCAGTTTCAATGTCATGGAGAGTGGTCCTATCCTTTGGATCTATTCCCGCACTGTTCGTCATTTATTACAGGAGAAAGATTCCAGAAACAAGGAGGTTTCTCACGCGAGTCAAGGGAAAAGTGCCTGAAGAAACGCAGAACATAACTCATTATGACCAAAGTAGGCCGGGCAGAGATGGAGTTCCATTCAGGGCAAGATTGTTGACTTCGCTTCCAATCATAATCACCGGTTCAATTCTCTGGGTGCTCTATGATACCTATTCCACGACATTCACGGTTTATGGCCCGATCACCATAGCATCTGCACTTGGGCTCACACCCATAACATTTACCTATGCTGCGGTTTTTCTGGCTGGTTTGCCAGGGACCATTCTGTCGCTGATTCTCATTGATCGTATAGGCCGGAAGAAGCTGGTTGCCATTGGCTATGCCGGTGTGTTTGTCGCCCTGCTGCTATTTGCCATTCTCCTTATTCATCCTTCCCTGTTTGGAATGTCAACCGGAAACAGGTTAGTGCCTGGGCTCGTGGGTATTGCTGCGGGCTTTGGATTTACATTCTATCTTATCAATTACCTCTTTTCGGCACTTGGACCGGCAACAGTCATTGGCGGAACCATAATAGTTCCTGAACTCCTTCCAACAAAGATCAGGGCGAGCGGACAGGGCATAAATGTATCCATAGATCGCCTTGCCAATGCCCTTGTGATCACGGCTTTTACGACCCTTATAGCGTTTTTTGGCCTTGGATACATCGTACTGATCTACGCGATGATTGCCATTGGATCCAGTATCCTGATGTTTCGTGCTGTGCCGGAGGCAAAGGGAAAGACCCTGGAAGAACTTGCCCATGAAACCTATGTATAAAACAGATCAGACATGGTCGGGAAAATGTGGTCCCTCCATTTACAGGCACTGCAGACGCCTGCGTGGAAAACTTTCTTATAATACCAAATCAACATACCGTGCTTTTCAATTGCACTGGCCTATGTAGTTATAAATCTGCATCTAAGCATTCACGTCATGTTAGCGGATTCAGACAAAATCTTTTTGTTCTAGAGAGGTTGAACAGATAGTTGGCAATAACAAGAAAAACAGGCGGGAAAGCACACCACGTCGAGGCTGGGAGAATGGATATCGTAACAAAAACTCGGTTGGCGAATAATTCCCAACCCGATTCGAATCTGATATATGGCAACAGGAGAACAAGAATCTACTGCTACAAAATTTGCTCGTCCCGGACGCCATCTGAGGACAGAATAATCCTGTTCCATAATCCGGCCGATGCTGAGAAATCTGGCTACAGGCTTTGCAGTCACTGTAGGGATGCAATGGAAAGGAACCTCGACACAGTAAAGCTTGCGGACAGAATCTGTGATTATATCAAGAGCCATTATACGGAAAAAATGACACTTTCATCCATCGGTGAAGCCATGGGGATCAGTCCCGGCAAAACCGGTAGAATTTTCAAGGATGCCATGGGCGTTTCAGCAGCCAAATACCTCGACGAATACAGGATCATCAGGTTGCGCGAGAAGCTCAGATCAGGATCCAGTGTGTCTGCTGCCGTTTATGCCGTGGGGCACAACTCACTGAGCTGGTTATATACAGATTCACGATCCAAGCTCGGTATGACGCCTTCCAGGTACAGAAAGGGCAGCAGGGGCGAATCCATTTCCTACTCCATGGCGGATACCTATCTGGGGAAGATTGTTGCCGCTTACACTGACAAAGGCCTGTGTGCTGTCACCGTTGTTGATTCTGCAGAAGCTGCGGAAGAATATCTCAGGAAAGAGTTTCCAAGGGCATTACTTTCTGAATCAGAAGACACCCACCAATATATAGAAGGTATACTGGCATATTTACAGGGTTCCAGCGTCAACATTCCAATGGTTCCGGCAGGAACTGAATTCCAGTTGCGTGTCTGGAGTGCTCTGAGGACCATCCCATTCGGATCTACCGTTACATACAGTGAAGTTGCAGAGATGATAGGCCGGCCGCTCGCTGTGAGAGCGGTAGCAAATGCATGTGCCAGAAACCCCCTTCCTCTCATAATCCCATGCCACAGGGTCGTAAGGAAGAATGGAGAGCTTGGAGGGTATGGCCTTGGTATAGATCGGAAGAAGAAGCTTCTTGAGCAGGAGGGATCATTCATCACTGGAGCCAGGACTGATGCCTGACCACCCATCCGGCAAGACCATAACCTTCAGGCATGCAGTCGCGATATACATGGCTTCCGTGCTTGGAGGTGGAATTCTTGTTCTGCCTGGCCTTGCTGCACAGGATTCCGGACCCTCCTCCATCATAGCATGGATAATACTGTCCGTCGCAAGCTACCCCTTCGCCTTTACATTCTCGAGGCTTGCCCTGAGAAACCCGCAGTCGGGCGGGATCTATTCATTTTCAAGAGAAGCCTTCGGGAAATACATAAGCAACAGCGTGGGTTGGCTCTTCCTTGCCTGGGTAGCACTGGGTGCACCGGCAATAGCACTTGCTGCGGGCACGTATCTAACCTTTGCAATTCCACTTTCCCATGACGAAATATATGGATTTGCATTCATAATGGTTGTCTCCGTGGGGGCAGTAAATTATTTGGGCATAAGGTTCAGCGCAAGCTTACAGCTCGCGATCATTGTTTCCATAGTTGCCCTGCTCATAGTCTCCATAGTGTCTGCTTCCTTGACAATATCGCTTCGTAACCTGTCTCCTATAACGGGAAACAACGGGCTCTACTCTGTCGGAACTGCCATGGCACTGGTGATCTGGGCATTTTTCGGCTATGAGAACGTTCCAAACCTGGCGGGTGAATTCGTGAACCCAAAGCGCGATCTGCATAGGAGCGTCACTTTTAGCGTTATAGTCATCGGTATCCTGTATACCTCACTCGCCGTGGTTACTGTGGGAACAAAGGCTTACAGCTATGGCGGTGGCCTGACACCATTTTCTGTCATTCTATCCAGTGTTTTTGGACCATATGGTGGAACTGTAGCCGGGATTGTTGCAGTTGTGGCCATATTCAGCACCATGAACGCCTACATGGGCGGAGTCAGCAAACTTATACAGGTGCTTTCAACCAATGGAGGAATTCCTAAAATCTTCTCCGTACAGAACAGCAGGACAGGTTCGGCTTCAGCTTCCATATCACTGCTTGTTCTGCTCAGCTCATTATCACTGTTGCTATACTGGTTTATAGATGCAAGCATAACAGCAGCGTTCCTGACCGTCAGCGGCATAGGCGTTCTTACCTATATCATCGGATCGGGTTCGGGAATAAGGCTGCTTCACCTCGAAGGATCTATGAGAACCCTTCCATGGATATCCCTATTGATGTCCATCGCCATCCTGGCGTTCATCGGCGAAGTGATACTTGTTGCAATCTCTGTTTTTATCGTGTCCTTGATTTATAGCTTCCTGACGATTGGCCGGGATAAAGCGCCAGCGGCTGTTTGACACAGTTAAATGGAAAATATGCTTCTCAAAACAATCGGGAAAGCTCTTTATTTTGTGTATGCGCAAACTTTGCGATAATATTCAGGAGGCAGTTTCGTCATTTTGTTTTTCCCAATTTTCCCTCCTATAAAACTTGATGATTTCCATCCAGGAAGTTGATAGGATGGCAGCGGTCACTATGATCAACCATTCACGCAATCCCAGCGTTGAGGTATCTATGATTGAATGGAGAGGAGAGTACAGGGTAACTGTTACCAGCATTCCAACTATTATGATGCCCCAGGCCAGTATTATAGGATTTGAAAAGAACCCCTTCTTGATTATGGGCTGATACTCGGTCCTCAGGTTCTGTGCCAGGATCACCTGTGAGAGTATCCATGTGGCGAATGCCCCTGTCTGCGCCTGGGAAACATTTCCATTTGCGTAATACAGGTAAAGGTAAACGACTGTCACCGCAAGAAATATCCCTGCAGATCCTGATATTATGGAATATATCATCTCCCTGGTTATGAAACCTGATCCTTTTCCTTGCGGTCTCTTCTGTGCTATTCCCGCTTCATCGTTTTCGTAGAGGAATCCCCAGAGGGCTCCCACGTCCATGAAAAGTTCCATTATTATTATCTGTATGGGCAGAAATGGAAAGGGTATCACGAGCAGTATCGGGACCAGGAGAATTGAGATCAGAGACAGCTTGACTGCTATGTAATACCTTATTCCCTTCCTCAGGGTGTACTGCATCTTCCTGCCCTCAAACACGGCCTCGGCAATGGTCTGGAAATTATCATCCTCAAGTATCATGTCCGAAGCCTCCTTTGCCACATCAGTCCCCCTCATTCCCATTGCGATGCCTATCTCGGCAGCCCTGAGAGCTGGGGCATCATTGACGCCGTCTCCAGTGACCGCAACAGTTTCTCCAAGCTTCTGTAATGCCCTGACAATTCTGAGTTTTTCCCCATGGGTTATCCTGGCAAAAATGGAAACGTTCTCAACGGAGTTGGAAAGATCCGCATCACTCATGGATCTTATCCTGTCTCCGGTCAGGATATTGGCCGATCCCCCTATCCCGACCATTGCTCCGATAGCGGATGCTGTGCCAGGGTGATCCCCTGTCAGCATTATCACCCGTATCCCCGCATTCTGGCACATTCTTATTGCCTCCCTTACCCCCTTCTTTGGAGGATCGATAAAACTGAAAAGGCCAAGAAATACCAGTCCTTTCTCCGCCTCACTCCTGTCGCTGCATATATCGGAACAACTTTTGTATGATATGGCCATGGTTCTTTCTCCGGATCCGGCCAGTTTTTCAACGGTCTCGAGGACGTGAGTCCTGTGTTCTTCCGTCATCACGGTGTCTATTCCACTGCTCAATGCGAAACCTGTGCATCTTTCCAAAACCGCTTCAGGGGCTCCACTGGTGAAGATTGCGTGGCCGGAAGCTGTTTTGTATATATACGAAGCAAGCCTGACTGATGAATCAAAGGCAAATTCATTCTCCGGGACAAATTCCCTGCGCACTTTCCCGAAATCTATACCCTTGCTGCTAGCGTAATCGAATATCGATATCTCCATTGGATCTCTGTAAACCTCTGAGGACTTACCGCCCATTGTGAGCGTTCCGGTGGACAGGACTCCCGCTACGAGAAAACTTTCGCCGGCTGCAAGGTTCGAATCAAATAGCTTTTCACCCTGCATCATGTGTCCAACTCTCATTCTGTTCTCGGTAATGGTCCCGGTTTTGTCGGTTGCGATCACAGATACGCTTCCAAGGGTCTGCGCCGCTTTCAGACCCTTCACTATGGCTCTTTTTCTGGATAGGGAATATGCTCCAACTGCCAGCGTTATGGTTATCAGAATGGGTAGCTCTTCAGGAACAGTTGCAAATGCCATTGAAAGGCCGGTCAGTATCATCTGGTCCAGCGGGTTGCCGTGAAGGAAGCCAACCAATGGAATAAGGAAGCTGAAGGATATGGCAACAACTATCAGCACTCTTGAAGTCATTCCAAGGGAAATTTCCAGCTGAGTCTTCGGCTCTTTTTCATTCCTTACGGACTCCGAGACCTTTCCCAGCTCTGTACTCACGCCAGTGTACACTACAGCAAATTTTCCGCTGCCCTGGACCACAAGCGTACCGGACATTATCAGGTACCTGTCCGCTTCTCCGGGCGCCACGGCAGGGTCTCCCAGTGCCTGCTTATGAACTGGGTTCGATTCTCCTGTCAGGGATGATTCGTCTATTTCCAGCCCGAAACACTCAAGGATGATCCCATCGGCAGGAATCCTTTCACCTGCATGTATGAGAACAACATCGCCCGGAACTATATTTTTAACTGGTACCTCGACGGTCACGCCATTCCTTATTACCCAGGCTTTCGCGGCTACAAGGGATCTCAGGGCAAGAATGGATATCCTCGCTTTGCGGACATTGTATATCTCTATGGCTATTACGGTGAAAACTATGACAATAACGGCGACGGATTCTACAGGAGTACCGATGAGCAGATAAATCAGGCCAATAACTATGAGGATGAGAATCATCGGCTCCCTGACCTGCTCGATCAGGACATGGAAGAAACCATCATTACCTGATTCTGGAAGCGAATTCGGTCCATTGCGATCCAACCTGATTTCGGCCTCTGATTTCGTGAGACCGTTCTCGGAATCGACTCCCAGGAGCTTCAGCGTTTCTTCCGGATCGGAAGGTGTACTGTACACGCCACCAGTGTCCACGCACAAGTAACGCACTTAGAGTTATAATATACGCTGCTGTGTATATACATTCAGCCGTGATAAAGGAGGTTTTCCAGATCACCTCTTACTGTTAAGTTCCTTCCTGAACTGGTCAAGCTTTTCGGGCCTGATCTCAAGAATGAATGATCCAACGTAATTGCATTCATCGCATTTGTATACCGCTCCGGCTATTCCCCCTGCAATCCAGTTTACTCTGATTGACCCGCACTTTGGACAGATCTTTATCATGTCGGTAACTGCCACAAATTCACAGTTGAACAGCGTATTTACTTTTTACGATCCACGGACTTCATTTCAGCACGATTCCCAAAACCGATCAGACCACGTTTTCATCCGCTTCCCCAAGGTTAAGCTGCTTCGCTTCCCTCCTGAGCAAGACATAGAGAAAAGCCACTACAGGAACTATTGATATAAATGCGAGCCTGAAGCCTATGGAGTTTACGATGAGTCCCGACACAAAGGGCATCAGGGCCCCGACCACCATCATCAAGGAGAAGAAGTAACTGTTGGCTGCGCTCCTGAGCGATCTTTCGAATCCCCTTGAGATAGAAATTATTGAAAGAGGATATGTGAATCCATGCGGCAAACCAAGTATCAGGAAACTCACGGCGAATATATATACATTTGAAGAAAAGGACAGCACCAGCAATCCTGCAGCTGTTATGGCTACTGAAAGGGTCATGAGCCCGAATATTCGCTTCGGGGGATATATGGTGAGCAAGAGCCTGGAAAGGAAGGATGTCGCAAAGAACAGGCTGAATATGAGGGTGATAAGGGAATACGAGGCATGAAACTGGTCCCTCGCGAAGATCCCTCCAAAGGTCAATATCAAAGCGAAGGGGATGTTGTAGGTCATTATATTGAGGGTTGCAGTCTTGAATCCATGAGCTTTCAGTATTTTGAAATATGGAGTCCTGCCAAGGTTTTTCTCTTCAGGGAACTGGATATAAAAGGAGGAAATGAAAGCTACCACAGGCAAGGCTGTGAAGAAAAGGAAAGACTGTGCCAGGCTGAATCTCAGCAGAATTTCTGATTCCAATGCAGGTCCAGCTATAAGCGACAGGCTCAGCGTGAGTGCATAAATTGACAATAGCCTCTCCCTCTGGGTCTTGTCTTCAAGGAGGCTTGCCGATGTGACTATATTGGGCATCAGTGAGCCGAGGATGAACCCCACCACAAAGACAAGAGGCCATATCAGGATGTAGTCAGACACATAAAAGAGTGGATAAACGGCCATGTAGGTGAAAGAAGATGCAAGGAACAGGACCCTTCTGGAATGCGATCGCAGCCTTGAGTTTATGACAGCACTCATTACGAAAGTGGCTCCGGAACCCACCGCCATGAGCAGTCCTACGAGAAGATCGCTGAAGTGAAAGTAGTACATGGCCAGCAATGGCACGGTGGTGCTGAACATGTTATTGCTTGACCTCACCGCAAAGGCCATGGAAACTATGACAGTAAGCATTACAAGGTATGATTTACTGCTTTTCATCTATTTTTTCAGGAAAATTTCCTGACAAGGTTCGTGAATTCCACATCGTCGCTGATTTCCTTCACTGCTGTTCTGGACCCCAGTATTGCATTCCTAATGAACTCCGGGCTGGTTTTCACAGGTAAGACGGACGCAACAAAATCCGATGACTCTATGGGGTTTTCCCTGAATTTCCTCAAACCTTCCTCGTACGCTTCGATAAAATCTCTCCTAACCGATTCCGTGACCTTGGAAACACAGCTTCCCGGCATTTCAATACCGTGTTCTGCAAGTAGTTCTTCAAAGGGTATAATCCTGCCATTGGCAGCTGCTGTAACCACTGAGTCAACCTCTCCGGAGGATAACATCCCACGTATTCTTGCCTGGTCTTCAACATAGATCAGATCCGGGCTCAGGCCCTTAAGGCTTAAAACAGCTCTGGCCAGGACGTCTCCTGCGCTGCCCTTTCTCCAGATTGCAACCTTATTTCCAATCTTCGGCATGAACCCAGAAAGTCCGGATATGAGGGAAATGTTTGCCCTCAGTCCGCGCTTTATCATCGAAACCGAGGAATCCAGGACAACGTCAGCGTCGCCTTCCTTGGAGAACACTATGTCAAAACGTGAATCCTGCGCCGCTATTATTGGGTATGAAACCGGACCTGGTGCAGCAAGTATTTTTATTTTTTCCATGTCATAGGTATGTTAATTATCTATAAGTAGTTTGGGCTTATCAAGGAATCATGCGATCATGTCAGCGGTCGAAATCAGATCATCAATTATCATTCTTGCGCTTTTCAAGGGCTCAGCATGGAGTTTCAGGAATTCCCTGCCGAATTCTGTAATATGATATCTGCAGAGCAACTGCCCCTTTTCGTTTTTAACGTGCTCCATCGTGACAAAATTCCTGTTTTTCAGTGATTTTAATAGTACATAGATCGATCCCTGCGGCATGGGCTTGCCGGTGACAGACGCAATCTTCTTACCCAATTCGTATCCATGCATGGGGGACATGGTCAGTTCCCTGAGAATGTACAAACTGATGAGGCCGTGTAGTATTCTCTCATCTGCTACTTCTCTGGCTGACATAGTTACTCCATCAATAGCAGGATTAAAATTTTATCCATAAGCTGCTTAGGCATTGCTATTAACGGGTTGATAGAGATGTATGAGAATTGTTGTTCGCAGGTGCCGCATCCAGGCCCTGACGGAGAAACATGGCAATCTGGATAAAGTCAGCAAGAAACAGGATGTGACAATATATATACCAGTAGATTCCCATGCGATATGGTACAAAGTGAACAACATATGTGATAAATGCAATGGAACAGGTCTCTCCGGGGAAGATAACGGTGAGATTTGCAACGGATGCATGGGGCTTGGTTCCAGGATTCAACTTAGGGACGGAATTTTCTTCAACGAGGAGAAGAAGAACAAATTCGGTTCTGTGGCGATGATTCTGGTCGGAATGGTGCTCATAGCACTTGTGTCCTCGACAGGACATATAAGGGCCAGGTGGGTATTCCGGATAACCGGGTTCTACCTGTGGGTTCTCTTTGCAGGCCTTCTATACCAGATTATTTCCATACCAAGGTACTTCGCAAGGCTTATTGGAGTAACGTGACAAATAGCTGAGGTAAGAAACAAAGGCATTTATATCGTTTTAAATAACCATCCAGTAGATAATGGCACAGATAAAGCTCAAGGGAAGGATCACAAGCCTTTACAAGATAAGGACAGTTCTCGCAGTATCTTTCATAATCACCTTTCTCATGATGAACAAGTACGTCAGGTTTTTTCAGTATTCCCCTTCATATGTGGATAAATTCGTTACGTTCTTTGCAAACCCATCGCTTATAACAGTCTACGGCAGCTTGATTGGGCTGTTGCTGGCCTCATATTCCGTTCTGATAACCATGATTCCTAATTTCCATGCAGACAGCCTAAAGCAGCCCATATTCGGGCAGGTGAACCGGTTATACGTTTTCACCATACTCGATGGCATACTGCTCATGATTATAGACTTCACAAATGGAGTTGTACCATATGACAACATAGAGTTTTTCATAGACATTGAGATATTTTTCTTCCTCTCCCTCCTGATGGGGCTAATATTCTGCGTTCTGAGCCTCTCTGATCTTTTCAGTATAGTCAGGAAGAGGGGAGAAAGGTAAAGGGCAAAATCGATAAACCCTGCTGGATTATGGTATAGTATGTCTTTTGAAGATCTGCAGGAATACATACAGTTCTCGATGAAGAACAACTCCCTTTTAAGGATTGACGAAGAAGTCAGTCCCGACCTGGAACTTACACACATCCTCAGCGAGGAGCAGCGCACAGGGCATGGACGCACGGTTCTCTTCAGCAATGTGAAAGGATCTGGAATTCCGGTGGTAGGAAACATATTCTCAACCAATGAAAAAATGAATGCCATACTTGGATCGACACCATCGGAAATAGGGCAGAGGCTCAGAAATCTCATCCGCATCCCCGATGACACCGAGTCCATGATCTCAAGGGGCATGGAGATGTACCGCGAACTGGGAGGAGCAAAACCGAAGGTGCACCAATCATTCGGCTCTGATCATGTTGCACAGGACACTGTCGATCTTGGGAGGTATCCGGTATGCAGAACATGGCCTGAGGACGCAGCGCCATTCATAACGCTTCCCGTCGTTGTAACAAGGGACAGGGAGACAGGTCAGCGTAATGTGGGAATGTACAGGATGCAGGTATACGATTCAGAAACGACCGGCATGCACTGGCACATCCACAAGGGAGGCGCGGGCCATTTTGCCGAGTCCAGGAAGTCTGGGGTCCCTCTGGACGTGGCTGTTGTGATCGGGACCGATCCCCTGACAATGTTCTCAGCAGTTGCCCCGCTACCAGAGGGAATAGACGAGTTCTCATTCCAGGGAATAATATCAAAGAAGCGTCTTGACCTGGTCAAGGGGATGACAGTTGACCTTGAATATCCTCGTAATGCTGAAATAGTCCTAGAGGGCTACATTGATCCTGAGGAGACAAGGAAAGAGGGGCCATTTGGAGATCATACCGGTTACTACTCGCTCGAGGAAGAATTTCCGGTTTTCCACATAAAAAAGGTGATAGAGAGGAAGAACCCGGTTTACCCCACAACCATTGTAGGGAAACTCTGGCAGGAGGATGTGATTATGGGAAAGGCCGTGGAGAGGATGTTCCTTCCGCTTATACAGATGCAGATACCAGAGATAGTGGACATCAATACAATGGAGGAGGCAGTTTTCCACAACATGGTCATAGTCTCAATCAGGAAACGCTATCCGGGACATGCGAAGAAGGTGATGTTTGCCATCTGGGGAATGGGACAGCTGATGTTTTCCAAGATTGTCGTGGTTGTTGACAGCGACATAGATGTACACGACAGGAAAGCAGTGATCTGGGCAATGTCAACAAGGATTGACCCGGACCGTGACGTGACCATCATACCCGGCACCGTAACAGACAGCCTGGATCATGCGTCGTCCCTGTTCAATTACGGATCAAAGATGGGCATTGACGCCACAAGGAAGGACGCCTCCGAGGGATATGTAAGGCCATGGCCGGATGTCCTGAAAATGACAGATGAAATCGACTCTCTTGTACGGGAGAAAATGAAGAAGTATGCCCTCGAATAGGATCAGGGAAATCACCGATTTCATCAAGCTCGAGCATACAATATTTGACCTGCCATTCGTGGTTAGCGGCGCCCTCCTGGCATCCGGACCAGTCTTTCTTCCATTAAAGTATACCCTCATACTGCTTGCAGCCACCACTGCACGTGCAACTGGCATGTCAATAAACAGGCTGATTGGGAGAAAATACGACGTAATCAATCCGAGAAAGAAGCAATGGTCACTCGTCAGGGGATCAATGTCCATGAGGAAAGCTCTTGGGATAACTCTGGTATCGGCCTTCATCTTTGAGGCGTCCACCTTTTTCCTCAATTCATTTGTTTTCATCCTCTCTCCGGTCGTCCTCTTCCTTTTCATCACTGACCCATTGCTTAAGAGGGTCACCCAGTGGAGGCATCTGTACATGGGATCTGTGATAGGAGTCGGTGTCTTAGCCGGTTATCTGGCTGTCAAGCCGGCATTTCCAACCACACCGGAACTGTACGTACTATTTGCAGCAGCGTCGCTATGGATAGCGGGATTTGATATGATCTACGTTATACCGGACGTCCCGTTCGACAGGCTCAACGGCCTCAGGACCGTAATGACGGCCTACGGAACAAAGAAAGGGTTGAGGATTTCATTGGTTACGCACATTATAACCATAGCCATGTTCCTCTCAATGGGGGTGCTTCTGGGATCCCTCGTTTTCGAGATATTCATGCTGCCTATCGTTGCCTTAATTGTGGTCGAACATCTCATAGTCGATCCTGATGATCCCAGCACCATAAGGAAATCCTTTCTCGGGGCCAACTCCTTCATAGGATTCATCTTCCTTGCCGCAATGATCTCATACATTCTGGGCATCTGATATACTTTCCGGCGACTGCCTGGTTCTCAGCAATCTCCCGAAGAAGATCAATATCACGATCGAGGTAACGCCGAATATATCAATGGTTCCCCAAACTTCCGGCCCATTGTAAAGGTACAGTGAGAGAAATATGGTGCCTACAGACGGGCCGATTGCCCTCGCGGCTGAGTTCACCATGCCATTGAAGCCCATGAATCTGGCAACCTTGTCCCCGGGTGCTATCTTGGAGACAATCGAGTTGAGAGAGGGTGACACAAGATCCTCGCCAACGGTGATTACAATCATGTCCAGCATAAGCTGCAGCAGGCTGCCTGAAAAACCAACCAGAAGATAACCTGCGCTGTAAAAGAGCGATCCGACAATCATGGTGGTCACATCAGATACCCTTGAAAATAGAGCGTTCAGCGGATATTGCCCAAGGACCACCACCGCACCGTTTACAGCAAAGATGTAGCCGATGTCGCTCACAGGTATTCCCACGTGGTTGGCAGCAAACGTAGGCAGCGTGACGGAAAACTGCGTGGAAACCATCATTATGAAAAATGTGCCTACGCTGAAGAGTATCAGGTATCTATCGTAGGATATCATACTGACCCTTGTCCGTGTCTTCCTGGTGTATATCCTGCGGTCATACACAAAGAAAAGAATCACCAGGAACTGGATCAGGCTCGATGTTGCAACAATGGCGAATATCCACTCCATTCCCAGGTCATATACATATGCTCCCATGATTGGTCCTATGGCCCATCCCACGTTAGTTAGGATCCTGTATATTCCATAGGCTATGGTCCTGTCGTCCTGGCTCGTCACATCTGAAACCAGTGCTGTTGACGAAGGGAATATCAGCGATCCAGATGACGATGAAAGGACGAAACCAGCAGCTATGAAAAGGATCGATAGGTGTACGGCTATGAAAACAGCAATCAGTGAATAAATGAGAACCCCGTTAATTCCACCAACAAGCAGGGTTGCCCTCCTGCCAAATTTATCTGCCAGCCATCCTCCGACGACGCTGAAAGCGATAGATGATATTGCGAGAAGAGTGAATATTATCCCCACCAGAAGTATGGGAACTCCAAGGTCCCTGTTGAAGAAAATCGCCATGAACGGCCAGGTAGCTCCAAACCCAATTGATCGTATGGAACCGGAGACGCTGACTGCCCAGAGCGTCTTGTTTTCCATCATCAGCCTTGTCTTTATGGATGAAATATTCGTTTCACCAAATCTCCGGAAAATATTTAACACATGCGAGCGAGAATTCCCCTTTCACAAGATGGGGGATGAAAGCGAGCGAAATGCTTATAGTATATTATATACCACAGTAACTATGCCATACGAACTGGATAAAGGGGCACATTCGGTATATTCATTATACTACCACTTCATCCAGGTCGTAAAGTACAGGAGGAAGGTATTTGTCAATGATGCCATCGTGGATCTTCTCAAGACAAAGACCAGGGAAATAGCAGAAACATTCAATGTTGGCGTTCTTGAGATAGAATGCGACAAGGATCATTTTCACATGCTTTTCAAAGCCACACCTCTCCTTAACATTCCTCAATTCATCAATGCAGTCAAAACAATAACATCAAGGGAGATACAGCGTAACTTCCCCGATGTTAAGATAGAACTGTGGAAAGGGAAATTCTGGTCCCCGTCATACTTCCTCGCAACATCAGGAAGGAACTGAAACTATCAGATCGCATATACCACTGCAACTCATGCGGCCTGATCATTGATCGGGACCTGAACGCCGCAATAAATATCCGGAATGCCGGATTGAACGCTGTAGGGAGGGGCACTCCCGAATTCACGCCCGTGGAGATCGGAGCTCTGCCAATGGCAACTCCGGTCGCTGAAACGGGAAGCCCCTGCGTTAGCTGGGGGAGGATGCCACCATTCAGGAGAGTATCCTGTCCATCACATACTGCAAAATTCCACCCATCTGGAAGTATTCAACCTCTATCGGGGTGTCCAGTCTTAACAGTAGGTCGGTGGCATCTCTTTTCCCGTCCTTCGTGGTAAACGAGAGTTTTGCCTTTCCAGCAGGGGTAAGGTGGGCAGGAAAGCTTAGGTCAAATCCACTGGAAATGTCGGCGTTCAGGCTCTCAAATCCTTTTCCTTCCGGAAACTGCAATGGCATTACACCCATTCCTATGAGATTGCTCCTGTGTATCCTCTCATAGCTCTTTGCTATCACTGCCCTGATCCCAAGCAGGTACGTTCCCTTTGCTGCCCAGTCTCTTGAACTTCCGGTTCCGTATTCGTTCCCAGCGAAAACTATGAGGTCTCTTTTTTCCTTCGCATATCTCATGGCTATGTCAAATACGTTTCCCTCTGTGGCAGATGGAATATGGACGGTGTATCCGCCTTCTCGGCTGACCATAAGATTTCTTATCCGGTTGTTTCCGAAGGTCCCTCTCATCATAACCTCGTGGTTTCCCCTTCTTGAACCGAATGAATTGAAGTCAGCCGGGGAAATTCCGTGTTCTACAAGGTATTTTCCGGCAGGGCTGTCCTTCGATATGGACCCTGCAGGCGAGATATGATCCGTTGTGACGGAATCTCCGAGCACCAGAAGGGGCAGGGCATTCTTCATGTCCCCAAGTGGGGTCGTCTTGCCGGGCACAAAGGAATCGAAAAACGGTGGATTCCTGATGTATGTGCTTGAGGCATCCCACGGGTAGTTCATTGATCCCGGCACATCTATCTTCACCCAGTCTTCGTTGTAGCTGTCAAGGTTCGAGTATTTGGCAATGAACATTTCAGGCTTTACGGTATTTTTAATGACCGAAGTAATCTCGGACTCATTCGGCCATATGTCCCTCAGAAAGACCGGTTTGCCGTCTTTTCCAGTTCCAAGAGGCTCCTTCTCAGGATCCAGGGTTATCTTTCCTGCTATTGCCAGAGCCACGACAAGAGGAGGGGACATGAGGTAATTTGCCCTCACGCTCTTGTGTATCCTTGCCTCAAAGTTCCTGTTTCCAGACAGAACGGCAGCTGTGCTGAGTGCAGATTTTGTTATCGCATCCTCTATTGCCGGATCCAGGGGACCGCTGTTTCCGATGCATGTCGTGCAGCCAAAGCCCACAAGGTAAAAACCAAGCCTATTAAGATAGTCCTGAAGGCCGGATTTCTCTAGGTATTCACTTACTACTCTTGATCCCGGAGCCAGGCTTGTCTTTACCTTCGGGTTGACGCGAAGCCCCTTTTCAACCGCTTTCTTTGCAAGCAGTCCGGCTCCCACCATAACGCGGGGATTGCTTGTGTTAGTGCAGCTCGTTATTGCGGCAATGACTATGTCCCCATCGGAAAGAACGGTTTCCTGCCCCCTGAGATTGATCTTTGTGCTCTTCAAATACACCTCGTGCTGTGTTGCCTTCCCGGACGTGTTCCCAGGCGCCTGTTCCATGAACTGCATGAAGCTTCTCCCAATGTCACGGAGGTTGGACCTCTGCTGCGGTAGCTTGGGGCCGGACACGCTTGTCTCCACTCTTGAGAGGTCAAGATCTATTATCTCGCTGAACTGGAGTCCTTTCTGAGTTCCAAAAAGGCCCTGCTCCTGCAGGTATTTCTTGATCAGCTGGACATGATCCTCGGACCTTCCGGTCATCCTGAGATAATTCAGGGTCTCCTCATCTACGGGGAAGAGGGCAAGGGTCGCACCGTATTCAGGGCACATGTTTGACAGGGTCGCCCTATCTGGAAGCGGAAGCTGAGAGATTCCTTCTCCGTAGAACTCAACGAATTTTCCCACCACATTGTGTTTCCTGAGGAGTTCCGTCAGTGTCAGAACGGCGTCAGTTGCGTTTGTACCCTCCCTCAGTTTGCCGTGAACATTCACGCCCACTACCTTTGGTGCCAGGATCGTGACCGGCTGATCCAGCATTGCCGCTTCAGCTTCTATCCCGCCGACTCCCCATCCCACGATTCCGAGGCCGTTTATCATGGTCGTGTGTGAATCAGTTCCGACAAGGGTATCGGGATATACATAGGTCCTGTTTTCGGATCTGGAGGTCATAACCACCCTGGCCAGATACTCCAGGTTCACTTGGTGTACTATTCCTACGGACGGAGGGACTATCTTAAGGTTTTTGAAGGATTTCTGTGCCCACTTTAGAAACCTGTATCTTTCGGAATTTCTCTGGAACTCCTTCTCCCTGTTTTTTTCCAGTGACTCATTGTTCCCGTAGAAATCAACCTGCACGGAATGGTCGATTACAAGGTCAACGGGGATCTGTGGCTGAATGATTTCCGGGTTCTTTCCGAGATCTTTTGCCTTGTCCCTCATGGAGGCAAGGTCCACGACGGCCGGTACTCCGGTAAAATCCTGCATGATGACCCGGGCAACCTTGAATGGTATTTCCACGTCAGGAGGATTCATCGGGTCCCAGTTGATCAGGTTCTCCACATCCTCCTCCCTCACAGACTTCCCGTCAACGTTCCTTATAAGGGATTCCAGAACAATCCTGATGGATAATGGTAGCTTAGATATGTTGTGACCTGCCTTTTCCAGGGCAGGAAGCGAGAAATAATAATATGGCTTTCCGCCAAGATCAAAGCTCTTCTCAATCCTGAATTTTGATTCCATTGTCATCTCCATGAAATGCCTACAGCTTTAATTATTATTTCCAATGGATGACAGCTAATAGTTACATCGATCATGTACATGGGCAGCACGCTCATGGAAAAATTCATGCTATGTCTGATAAATTTAAGTATGATATAGACAATTTAGTTATATGAATTCTACAATAAAGGATATCGACATAATCGAGCTTGGTGAGAAAGGCAGGGAAGTCTCCTCACCATGGAGTTCCACAATATTACTTGTCAAGTTAACTTCTGCAGATGGTAAAGTCGGCTTTGGAGAAGCACCTACCACCCTTATGACTCTTCCGGTCAAGGAAAGCATGAAGGAAGTCCAGAGGGTTTTCTCTGGCGCCAATTTCTTTGACGTGGAAAAGAACGTAAAGGAATTCTACAGGCATTCCTTCTATCTGTCCAAGTCCATGGAAGCAACATCCGCGCTCAGCGCATTTGAGATAGCGAGCTGGGATCTCATAGGAAAGGAACTGGGATCGCCAGTTTACAACCTGCTTGGAGGAAAATACAGGGAGTCGGTAAGGGCATACGCAAATGGCTGGTATTCCAATTGCGTAACTCCGGAAGATTTCATAAAGAAGGCAAAGGAACTCGTTTCTCATGGTTTTACTGCAATGAAATTCGATCCCTTCGGTCCAAACTTTGACACAATCTCGCATGAGGGTTTAGCCAACGCCAGGAACATAGTTTCCGGAATGAGGGATGCGCTTGGGGACAAGATAGACCTGCTTATAGAATGCCACGGACGGTTTTCGACAAGAGCCGCAATAGAAGCGGGGAAGGCGCTTGAGGATCTCCATCCTTTCTTTATGGAGGAACCGCTGCATCCTGAACAGGAATTCGGACTTGTAGAATTCAAGCATTCCGTGAAGGTTCCGGTGGCCCTGGGGGAAAGGCTGCTGAACAAGGTGGATTTCGCAAGATTCATCTCTACCAGGCTAGTGGACGTGATCCAGCCTGACCTGACAAATTCTCTTGGTATACTTGAGGCCAAGAAGATTGCTGCAATTGCCGAGGCTTTTGGAATTCCCGTCGCTTTCCACAACGCATTCGGTCCTATACAGACTGCCGCCACCCTGAATGTTGACTACACGATTCCGAATTTCCTGATACAGGAGAGTTTCGAGGCGTTCTGGCCTGACTGGAAGAAGAATCTTGTCAAATCTGGATACAAGCTTGAGAATGGGTATTTTACGCTATCGGGCAAGCCGGGAATTGGGGTGGAAATTGATGAAAAGATACTTACGGATTTCAGGACAGATGGAATGGAGCCGTTCGACAAGGTTGAGCCTCCATGGGTGGTCTCTGGAACTTACAAGCAGTAGGTGAGCGTTGATATGTCAGAAAGTGGGTCAAAGAAGGCTGGAAGCACGGAAGATTTGCGGAAGACGATTGGCGAATTGAGAGACGAGATCGCCAAGGCAAAGACAAAGGAGAGGGAACTTTCATCCCTGCTGGACTCCATAGAGGCAGCACCCAGGAAGGCGGATGAAAAGGCCGATCCTAAGCCCATGATGGAAGTGGAGAGCGATCCCAGCAGGGTTTCCACAGGGATACGGAAGTTTGACGACCTCGTATATGGCGGCCTGCAGCCAGGAACAAACATGGTCCTTTATGGCCCACCCTTTTCTGAAAAGTACATAATGGCGTATAATTTCATAGCAAAGTCGCTTGAGGAAGGCATACCCATAATTGTGGTCACAGCCGACAAGAATATCAGGGAAATAATGTACGAGGTCGGAAAGATATCGGAGAAGATCAACGGATCCGAACAAAAGGGCATGCTGAGGTTCATAGATGTCTACTCAAGGTCAATCCAGATAGAAAGCGCCTCCCGGTATGCCGTGACGCTTGACAGCCCGATGAATATCAGCGCCCTGATGAAGGCAGTTGACCAGATTGCAGCCGAGATCAGGCAAAACCACCCATTCTACCGCCTGCTCTTCTCCTCCCTCACCACCTATGTGACGCTGCTTGAGGACCGGACTTTCATACGGTTCACGCAACAGTTCTCTCAGAAGAGGAAATCCGAGAATGCCGTATCGCTGTTCCTGCTTGAGGAGGGTCTCTTTGAGAAAAGGGTGTACGAGGCGATCAGTTACCTGATGGATGGCGCAGTGGAATTCAGGATGGGTTCTACCCGTAATTTCCTGAGGGTCATGGGACTGGGCAAAGCGAGATCCAGGGAGTGGATTGACATATATCCTGAAGATCACGGTTTCAACCTAGGGTCATTTTCACTGGAAAAGGTCAGGTAGCGAGCACAACTGGGTCAACTTTTTATTCCAGTGCATCATGAATCATGGATAACAAATGAGCAGACTAGTTTTACATGAGAGAAACAGGCCGTATGTTGTAAAAGTGGGAGACCAGGAATTGCATCTGTGTGGCTGCGGACTTTCGGCCAACAAGCCGTATTGTGACGGCACCCACGTAAAGACCGTGGATGAAAAATCAGACGTGTTTATTTACGACACAAAGGGTGGAAGGGTAAAGATCCAATCATTCTACCAGAACCCGTAAGAAATACGCTAATCAATCATACCCATTTTTATGAGTGGATAAGAGATAATTTCAGTCTCCTCCTGGCAATGCTGCCGGAACTCAAAATCATGAAGGAGCATCATACCTGATGGTTCATAATTCATCTGATCAAAAAACCTAAGTTGTTTCGATCATACAGTTATCAATCATGTTTATCGATCCAGCAATCTTTCTTGCAGCATTGGGCATCACAACGCTGGAACTTGCGGAGGCATCTGCGGTGGGTATAGCGCTATATGCGGAATCAAGGCGCATATCTGCACTCCTTGCAGTCGCTGCCGGGGTTGTCATAATAATGATACCTACCGCTCTTGCAGGAAGCTTCATCTCCATTTTCCCGCTTATTTACGTCAGGCTTTTTTCCGCAACCCTGCTCCTGTACTTTGGCCTGCGGTTGATGAAAAGCGCAAGAAGATCCTTCAGGTACCAGCGGGAGGGATTCAGGCCAAAAGTGGAGGAAAGGGAAAAGGGGCTTATGGTTACCGCAGTTTCAGTTGGGGCGGTTGAAGCATTTGAGGCTGCAATAGTACTTGTTGCCCTTTATCCGAACAATTATGATTCCACGCTTCTCGGGGTATCTATTGGAATAATTGCAGTCCTTGTTTTTTCATTTATTCTGCATTCACAGATCAGGAAGATCAAGCAGGCGGCCATGAAGGTGGCCGTCTCAAGCCTTCTGCTTTCTTTCTCGGCATTCTGGTACGTTGAATCAGTGAAGGCAATAAGTGATTTACTCCTGATCCCCCTTTTCGTTATATTTTTCACCATTGTGTATACAGTTTCCTCCCACGGAATTCACGCGGCAAATACAAGAGACAACTAAAGCTAAGCGCACGTACACAAGGCCTTCACGCACAACACTCCTTACATATATTGTGGTCAAGGCGTACAGTTACTGAATGATCAGATAGTTCCATAACATTATGTTGATTTTGTGACCGTAAATGCGCCTGAAAACCTGATTGAATAAGTTTCATGGAAAAGAGACCACTCAGTCTGCCCGTCAGTCATCACAATCAGTCTAGGCTGAATTCATCATCGTGGCCTCTCTTGAAATTTATCTTTGATTATTAATCCTTTCCAGTGGAATTTGGCGTTTTCTTTCTGGACATCTCCCTGATCATGTCCCAGTGCTCCTGCTTCAATGCCATAAGTCCGCTGAACTGCCCGGCACCCTTAAGCCATTCTCCTCCATCTATGGTGACAACCTCCCCATTGATGAAAGAAGCATAATCGGATATGAGGAAAGCCGCCAGGTTAGATATTTCATCCATGTTGCCAAACCTTCCCAGTGGTACGCGATCCTTCAGCATGTCAACCATTCCCTCCAGTGGGTAAAGGTTTTTCTTAGTAGCTTCTGTTGGAAATGGTCCTGGGGCAATTGCAACATGCCTTATGCCGTATCTGGCCCATTCTACGGCAAGTGACTTCGTAACTGCGAGAACGCCGGCTTTTGCGGCAGCAGAGGGAACAACAAATGCCGAGCCTGTCCACGCATATGTTGTCACTATGTTCAAAATCACTCCTTTCTGCCCGCTCGCAATCCACCTGCGACCCAGGTCAATGGTCGCGTACAGAGTTCCGTGCAGGACGATATTCAGGACGGAGTCCACAGCATGCGCAGAAAGGCGTTCCGTGGGGGAGACAAAATTGCCAGCAGCATTGTTGACCAGGACATCTACCCTCCCATAGTGATCCATAATCCTGTCAACCGCTGCCGCTATCTCATCGGGGGAACGTACATCGCATCTGGTTGCAAATGCGTCGTAACCAAGGTTCGTGAGATCGGCCACTGCCTTATCAAGAATTTCTGTTCTCCTTCCGACGATTGCAACTTTTGCCCCAAGGGAGGCAAACTTTTCGCACATCTCCCTGCCAATACCAGTACCGCCCCCGGTTACAAGGATGACCTTGTCCCTGAGTACATTTGGTGAAAACATGGCTATAACATGGGAAGGCCATATAATTAATTCTCCATCCTCAGAATTTTCCGCACCAGGTTATGCGATCTGCGGAGGCAAGGAAAATATTGCCGGCAGGCACTGTGTCACAAAAATAATTATATCCTGAACCGATGTGACCGGCAATATGGGGCTGTGGGGTAGCTTGGTATCCTACGGGCTTTGGGAGCCTGAGACCCCGGTCCAAATCCGGGCAGCCCCATGT